>CAZAEG010000029.1:0-4133 GCA_964484035.1 uncultured Enterobacteriaceae bacterium
TGTCTGCGTTCCGCGCCATGAACCAGGCTGCGCTCGCCGTCTACCAGTCGGTGCGGCGCAAGGGCACGCAGAAGGACGTCCTCGCCACCATGCAGACCCGGGACGAGCTGTACGACTACCTCGACTACCACGCCTACGAGAAGAAACTCGATGAGCTCTTCGCCCAACGCCCCTAAGCCCAAGAAGTCGGTCGCGCTCTCGGGCGTGGCCGCCGGCAACACCGCGCTGTGCACGGTCGGCCGCACCGGCAACGACCTGCACTACCGCGGCTACGACATCCTAGAGCTCGCGGACGCCGCGGAATTCGAGGAGATCGCCTACCTGCTGGTCCACGGCAAGCTGCCCAACGCCGCCGAGCTCGCCGCCTACAAGAATAAGCTCAAGGGCCTGCGCGGCATACCCGCCGCGGTGAAAGGCGTGCTGGAGCGCATCCCGGCGAGCGCGCATCCGATGGACGTGATGCGCACCGCGTGCTCGGCCCTCGGCACGGTCCTGCCCGAAGGCCAGGACCACAAGCTTTCCGAGGCGCGCGACATCGCCGACCGGCTCATGGCCAGCTTCGGCTCGATGCTGCTGTACTGGCACCACTATTCGCATTCGGGCCGGCGCATCGAGGTGGAGACCGACGACGATTCGATCGGCGGCCATTTCCTGCACCTGCTGCACGGCCGCGAGCCCTCGGCGCTGTGGGTGCACGCCATGCACACTTCTCTGAACCTGTACGCCGAGCACGAGTTCAACGCCAGCACCTTCACCTGCCGGGTGATCGCCGGCACCGGCTCCGACATGTACTCGGCGATCACCGGCGGCATCGGCGCCCTGAAGGGTCCGAAGCACGGCGGCGCCAACGAGTTCGCCTTCGACGTCATCGGGCGCTACGACACGCCGGAAGCGGCGGAAGCCGACGTGGTGCGGCGCATCGCCGAGAAGCAGATCATCATCGGCTTCGGCCATCCCGTGTACACCATCGCCGACCCGCGCAACCAGGTGATCAAGGAAGTGGCGCGGCGCCTGTCGAAGGACGCGGGCAACATGAAGCTGTTCGACATCTCGGAGCGCCTCGAGCAGGTCATGTGGCACGAGAAGAAGATGTTCCCCAACCTCGACTGGTACAGCGCGACCAGCTACCACATGATGGGCGTGCCGACGCTGATGTTCACGCCGCTGTTCGTCATCTCGCGCACCAGCGGCTGGTCGGCGCACGTGATCGAGCAGAGGATCGACGGCAAGATCATCCGCCCGAGCGCCAACTACACCGGCCCCGAGAACAGGACGTGGGTGCCGCTGAAGGAAAGGAAGTAGGCATGTACGAATCGGAGCACACGCGCTTCATGCGCCGCTACCTCGAGGAGCATCCCGAGGAAATCGAGTCGCAGAAGGAGGGCCGCGCCGTCTGGTGGGACAAGACCCCGGAAACGCGCAGCCCGCCGCCGCCGGAGCGCCCGTCGCCGAAGTCCGGCGGCAACGAGTACACCTTCGAGCCCCTGTCCGAGGGCGAGTGATGTCCGCGCACGTCTCCAACGTCCGCCCCAGGCCCGACCAGGTCCTGAAGCAGATCGCGGACTACGTTGCGAAGTACACCGTGAAGAGCGCCGCGGCCTACGACACGGCGCGCTTGTGCCTGATGGACACCCTGGGCTGCGGCTTCGAGGCGCTCGAATATCCGGCGTGCACCAAGCTCCTTGGGCCGATCGACCCCGAAACGGTGACGCCGCGCGGCGCCAAGGTGCCGGGCACCCGGTTCCAGCTCGATCCGGTGCAGGCCGCCTTCAGCCTCGGCGCCATGATCCGCTGGCTCGACTTCAACGACACCTGGCTCGCCGCCGAGTGGGGGCATCCGTCGGACAACCTGGGCGGCATCCTGGCGACGGCCGACTGGCTGTCGCGCAACGGCCAGGCGCTCACCATGCGCGACGTGCTGACGGCGATGATCAAGGCGCACGAGATCCAGGGCGTGATCGCGCTCGAGAACTCCTTCAACAAGGTGGGCCTGGACCACGTGGTGCTGGTGAAGGTGGCCTCCACCGCGGTGGTGGCGCACATGCTGGGCTGCACCTACGACCAGGTGGTGAACGCGGTGTCGCAGGCCTGGGTCGACGGCCAGAGCTTGCGCACCTACCGCCATGCGCCCAACACCGGCTCGAGGAAGAGCTGGGCGGCGGGCGACGCCACCTCGCGCGCCGTGCGCCTCGCGCTCATCTCCAGGACCGGCGAGATGGGCTACCCGTCGGTGCTCACGGCCAGGACCTGGGGCTTCTACGACGTGCTGTTCAAGGGCAAGCCGTTCAGGTTCCAGCGCGGCTTCGGCAGCTACGTCATGGAGAACGTGCTGTTCAAGATCAGCTTCCCCGCGGAATTCCACTCCCAGACCGCGGTCGAATGCGCCATGCAGCTGCATCCGCTCGTCAAGGACCGCATCCGGGACATCAAGCGCATCAGGATCCGCACGCACGAAGCGGCCATCCGCATCATCGACAAGAAGGGCCCCTTGAACAACCCGGCGGACCGCGACCACTGCATCCAGTACATGGTGGCGGTGCCGCTCATTTTCGGGCGGCTCACGGCGGCCGACTACGAGGACGGCGTGGCGCGGGACCCGCGCATCGACGCGCTGCGCGCGAAGATCGTCTGCGCGGAGGACAAGCGCTTTACCCGGGACTACCACGACCCGAAGAAGCGTTCCATCGCCAACGCGCTGACGGTCGAGTTCAAGGACGGCGCGAAGCTGGAGGAAGTGGTCTGCGAGTACCCGATCGGCCATCGGCGCCGCCGCAAGGAGGGCATGCCGATGCTGGTGGAAAAGTTCAAGACCAACCTGGCGCGGCGCTTTTCGCCCGCGCAGCAGCGCGCGATTCTCGAGCTGTGCCTGGATGCGCCGCGCCTCGAGGCGACGCCGGTGCGCGAGTTCGTGGACCTGATGGTGGATTGAATGCCGCGCGCGCTCCTGGCGGCGCTCGCCGCCCTGCTCTGCGGCTGCACCACGAGCTACTCGCTCACGCTGATGCCGCGCACCAGCGGCCAGATCTATTACGGCGAAGCGAGTGGCCAGACGGGCGGCGAGATGCAGGTGAGCGTCGTCATCGGCGAGCGCACCTACCGGGGCAACTGGGTGGTCGCGGATTCCGCGCTGACCACCGGCTTTGTCGTGGGCGGCGTGTTCGGCAGCCGGCGCTCGGGCATCGGCACGTCGGTGGTGATCGACCATCCGCCCAGCACCGAAGCCAAGGCGCTGCTGCGTTCCGACGACGGCGGCGGGCTGCGCTGCGACTTCAAGGGCGTAACGGGCGCCGCCGGCAGCGGCGCCTGCACGGACGACCAGGGGCTGGTGTACGACGTACAACTGCGTAGGAACTGAGGAAACCGCACATGCACAACCTGCACGACACCCTGCAGCCGCTCAAGGGCGGCAAGTACTATTCGCTGCCCAAGCTCGGCGAGGCCCTGGGCGTGAAGATCGATCGCCTGCCGGTCTCGATCCGCATCGTGCTCGAGTCGGTGCTCAGGAACTGCGACGGCAAGAAGGTCACCGAGGCGCACGTGCGCCAGCTCGCCGCCTGGCAGCCGGGCGCGAAGCGCACCGACGAGATCCCCTTCGTGGTGGCGCGCATCGTGCTGCAGGATTTCACCGGCGTGCCGCTGCTCTGCGATCTCGCCGCGATGCGCGGCGTGGCGCGGCGCATGGGCAAGGATCCCAAGATCATCGAGCCGCTGGTGCCGGTGGACCTGGTCGTGGACCACAGCGTGCAGGTCGATCATTACGGCACGAAGAACGCGCTCGACCTGAACATGAAGCTCGAGTTCAAGCGCAACGAGGAGCGCTACCAGTTCCTCAAGTGGGGCATGCAGGCCTTCGACACCTTCAAGGTGGTGCCGCCGGGCATCGGCATCGTGCACCAGGTGAACCTCGAGTTCCTGGCGCCGGGGGTGCACAAGTCGAAGGACGGCGTGCTCTATCCCGACACGCTCGTCGGCACCGACAGCCACACGACGATGATCAACGGCATCGGCGTGGTCGGCTGGGGCGTGGGCGGCATCGAGGCCGAGGCCGGCATGCTCGGCCAGCCGGTGTACATCCTCACGCCCGACGTGGTCGGCGTGCACCTGAAGGGGATGCTGCGCGGCGGCGTCACGGC
>CAZAEG010000030.1:0-3212 GCA_964484035.1 uncultured Enterobacteriaceae bacterium
AAGCACCGGATCGGGGCCGCTCTCGGTTTCCTCGCTGTCGCCGTTCTCGCTGTTCTCCTCGTCCTCGTCCTCGTCGTCCTTGGACGCGGCCTTTTTTGCGACCGGCCTGGAGGCAGGCTCGACAGGCGTCGCGGGCTGCACGTCGTCCGCCGGCTCGAGGTAACCGGTCAGCACGTCGGAGAGGCGGCGCTCGCCGCTGTCGACGAGGTCGTACTCCTGCAGCACCTGCTCGATGGCGCCCGGGAAATAGGCGATCGCGGCCATCGTCTCGCGGATGCCTTCCTCGATGCGCTTGGCGATCACGATCTCGCCTTCGCGGGTCAGCAGCTCCACGGTGCCCATTTCGCGCATGTACATGCGCACCGGGTCCGTGGTGCGGCCGAACTCCGAGTCCACCGTGGAGAGCGCAGCCTCCGCCTGCTCCTCGACGTCCTCGTCGGTGGGCGCGACCTGCGCCGATTCTGCGGTGATCAGCAGCTGTTCCTGGTCGGGCGCTTGGTCGTAGACCTGGATGCCCATGTCGCCGAAGGTCGAGATGATGGCCTCGATCTGCTCGGCGTCGACCAGGTCGTCGGGCAGGTGGTCGTTGATCTCGGCGTAGGTGAGAAAGCCGCGGTCCTTGCCGAGCTTGATCAGCGTCTTCAGGCGCGTGCGGCGCGTCTCGGCGTCTTCCTTCGGCAGCACGGCCATCGCCGCGAGCCACTCTTCCTTCTTCGACTTGCGCCCCGGGCGGCCGCGCGCCGCCTTGGACTTCAGGCCTTCGGCGAGCTTCGCTTCGAGCTGCTCGAGCGCCGCCTTGGCGCTCTTGATGGTCGGCTTTTTCGCCTTGTCGTCGGCCTTCGCCGGTGCCGGGGCTTTGGCCTGCGGCCTGGCCTTCACCGCCGTCCTGGGCACTTTCTTGGGGAAGTGGCGCGCGGTCTTGCCCTTGAGGGGCTTTTTCGCGCGCACGCGCGCCTTCGGCGCGGGCCGCGTTTTTTTCTTCCTCAAGATCTTGATAGCTTTGGCTTTTTTCCCAGCCTTGCGAGGTTGTTTCGCCTTCGACTTGCGCTTTGCCTTGACCATTCTCGCCTCGTCCTCGCCCAAGAGCCGGGCCGGAAAAAAGGGAGCGATTCTACCGCAATCCGCCTCTCAGGACCTCTGAGCTTTCAGTTGATGTAGCTCTTTGACGCGCAGATGCAGTTCCGCGTTCAACGCGGGATTGGCCGCCACCTGGCCCTTGAGCGCCTCGATCTCGAGGTGCTTGCGGCGGATGCGCAGGGCGATCTGCAGCTGGCGGAACTCCTGCGCCGCCGACTCCGGCGTCACGCCCTGGTCGATGGCCGACTCCTGCGCCTGGAACACGGCCTTCTCGAACTGCGTTCCCTGGTAGCGCTCGACCAGGACGGCGCCGCTCGCGCCTTCGGCGTCTGCCAGGTCGGCCGCCAGAGCGCTGAGCGCCGCCGATTCCGGCAGGTCCGGGTCGAGCAGCGCCTCATCCAGCTCCTCGGCGAGCGCGGGATGGGTCACCACGCAGCGCAGCAGGTGCTGCTCTTCGCTCTTCAGGATGGGCGCCTGCGCCCTGGCGGCGGCCGGCCGGCGCGGCCGTGCGTCGCCTTCCGGCGCGAAGTAGCTGTCCGCATAGTCGGGCGCGATCTGCGCGAGTTGCGCCACGGCGCGGACCAGTTGCTGGCGCAGCGCCGGCGCGGCCAGGCGCTGGACGAAGGGCCGGGCCGTGACCTGGAACCGCGCGCGACCTTCCGCCGTCGCGAGATCCGACTGCGCGCGCAACTCGCCGAGCAGAAAGCCCGACAGCGTCTGCGCCGGCGCGATGAGCCGCTCGAACGCTTCCTTGCCGTGCGCACGCACGAAGCTGTCGGGGTCCTCGCCCTCCGGCAGGAAGAGAAAGCGCACCGCCGTGGTGTCGGTGGCCAGCGGCAGGCTCACTTCGAGCGCGCGCCACGCGGCCTTGCGCCCTGCGCTGTCACCGTCGAAACAAAACACCAGCTCGCTGCCGCTTTCGCGCAGCTCGCGCAGCAGCCGGGTCACGTGCACCGGGCTGGTGGCGGTGCCGAGCGTGGCCACCGCGTAGCCCACGCCGTGCTGCGCGAGCGCGAGGACGTCGATGTAGCCCTCGACGACGAGGGCACGTTTGGCTTCGCGCATCGCCTCGCGCGCGTGCCCGAGCCCGTAGATCTCCTGCCCTTTCTGGAACAGCGGCGTCTCCGGCGAGTTCAGATACTTAGGCTCGCCCTCGCCGAGCACGCGTCCGCCGAAGCCGACCACCGCGTCGCGCCGGTTGAAGATCGGGAACATGATGCGGTCGCGAAAGCGGTCGTAGCGCTTGCCCTCGCCATCGCTCACCAGGCCGCACTCCACCAGCGCCGCGTTCTCGTAGTCGGGGAAGGCGCGTTTCAGCCCCTGCCAGTCGTCGGGCGCATAGCCCACGCCGAAGCGCGCCGCCGTCTCGCCCGAGAGGCCGCGGCGCTTCAGGTACTCGATCGCGCGCGGCGCGCGCTTGAGCTCGGCGCGGTAGAAGTCCATCGCCTTCTGCATGAGCGCGCCGAGGTCCGTCTCGCGCTCCACGCGCTTCGCCTCCTCGGGCGTGCGCGGCTGCCATTCGGGCACCTGCATGCCGACCATGGACGCGAGCTCCTTGATGGCGTCCACGTAGCCCATGCCCCCATAGTCCATGAGAAAGCCGATGGCGTTGCCGTGCTTCTGGCAGCCGAAGCAGTGGTAGAACTGCTTCGCCGGGCTCACCGTGAAGGACGGCGTCTTCTCGTTGTGAAACGGGCACAGGCCGGAGAGATTCGCGCCGGCCTTCTTCAATTGCACGTAGCGACCCACCACCTCGACGATGTCGACGCGGTTGAGGAGATCGTGCTTGAAGGAGTCCGGGATCAGGGGCCTGACCCCATTTACGGAAAGTAAATGGAGTCTGTCCCCATTTTCATCCCCCGAGCTTCGTTTTCACAAGCGCGGACACCTTGCCGATGTCGGCGCGCCCGGCGAGGCGCGGCTTGAGCAACGCCATGACCTTGCCCATGTCCCTGACGCCGGCGGCGCCGGCATCGCTCACCGCCGCGGCGACGGCCTGCGCGATCTCGGCTTCGCCCATCTGCTGCGGCAGGTAGCCGCCGAGCACGCCGATCTCGAACTTCTCCTGGTCGGCGAGGTCCTGGCGCGCGGCCTTCTCGTACTGGGCGATGGATTCGCGGCGCTGCTTCATCATC
>CAZAEG010000031.1:0-6737 GCA_964484035.1 uncultured Enterobacteriaceae bacterium
GCGTTCAGCCGGCTGGTGAGCATATACGCGAACACCATGACCGCGACCGCCAGCAGCGCCAGTAACGCCATGCCGCGCTGTGCGCGGCGGCTACCGCGCATCCCCACCTCCGCGCTTGATGCGGATGTCGCCGTCTCCGATCACGCCCTTTACCTTGCCGCTGCCGCGATCGAGCGTCTCGCCCACGCGCAACTCGACGCGCCGACGCTCCTCGCCGACCACCACAGTGACGCGGCTCGGGTCGCTGCCGCGGCGCACGTTCATGTTCAGGCCCTCTGGCTGACCGCCGTCGCGCACCGCGTAGCCGTCGAGCCACAGCGTCGACTTGCCGCTGGAGCGCGCCACGTAGCCGTCGATGCGCGTCGTGGGCGAGGCGGCGACAGCGGCGGGCTTGTCGGGCAAGCGCGCCCTGCGCCGCTCGTCCAGCGCGGCACGCTCCGCCGGCGTGAAGAACAGGCGCTCGAGTTCCTGCGCCCCGATGCCGCACGGCGCAAGCAGGGCGATACTCAGCAGGGCCAGGGCGGCGCGCGTCATGTCTTGGCCGCCCGGTCCATGATGGTGATGAGGTCGATCTCGCATTCCGCGCGCAGGCGTGGCGACAGCCCGCTGATCGCCGCCGCCTGGCCGGTACGCCCGAGCGAGCAGCTGCGCACGGCGTAGTAGGCGTTGCCCGAGGCGCGCAAGTCGCCGAGGAAATTCAGCAGGTCGCCCTCGTGCAGCAGGGCAAGCGTGACGTGCATGGTGCTGGCATAAAATTCGACGTCGGCCGGCTTGCCGGGCACGGTCTTCAGCGGCTTCTGGCGCTCGACGCGGTAGCGCAGATCGGGAAGCTCGCGCTCGGTGCGGATGCGGGTCATGGCGTCGGCCCATTCCAGCCGCTGCTCTTCGCCCAGGATGCCGATGTCCTTGAGCCGCCGGTAGACCTCGAGCTTCTCCTTGACCTCGCGTTCCTCCTCGGCGATGCGCATCAGGCGTTCCTTGGCTTGCGAGCGCTCGGCGCGTGCCGCGGTGAGCGCGCGCTCCGCCGCGGCATGGCTGCCCTCGGTCCAGGTGATGAGCACCGACCCGACGCCGAGCAGCACCAGGCACGCCAGCAGGGGCAGGGAAAGCTGGCGCAGCTCCTGGGCCGAGAAGCTCATCGGATGCTCCGCGCCAGCACGATGGTGAAACGCGGCGCCTCGCCGGTGTCCGTGGCGGTACCGATGTCGCCGGAGAGCGTGCCTTCCGAAGTCACGTCGAAGGGCAGTTGCGTGCGCTGCACCTGGTAAGCGGGGTCGGCGCGCAGCGCGTCGGCGAAGCGCTGCAGTTCCGCCGTGATGGCGCGGTAGTCGGAACGTCGCGCGGTGCCGACGCGGCCGGAAATCTCCAGGATCTCGTTCGGCGCGCGCGCGGCAGCGGTCGCCGCCGGGCCCGCGGGCGCGGCGCCAGTCGCGGGGGCGCGCGCGCTGCGCCCGCCCGGCGCCTCGACGCGCCACTGCAAGGCGTCGATCTCGATCAGCGGAAAATCCCCGAGCACGCGCGACAGGTACACGAGCGTGCGCTCCGGTGCGGCTGTCTGGCGCGCGATATTGGTGAACTCCACTACCGTGGCGCGCAGGTTGTCGGTGGTGGTTTGCGTGACCGGAAAGGCCGACGTGATGCGCTGGTACTCGTCCTGCGCGCTGCGCGTCTCGCGATGAACCTGGTTGGCGGTGGCGCGCGTCCCGGCGACCTCGAGCCAGCTCGCGCCGGCATACAGCGCGCAGCCGGCGAAACCCAGGGCCCCGACGGCCAGGACTGCGCGCCGCAGCTGCCACAGGACGTAGCTGCGCCGGTCTTCGCGCCGCGCGAACTGCTCGCGCGGCGGCCGGCGTACCGCCAGGTGCAGGTAGAGCTGCTCTGCGCCCGTGCCCGGCGGCGCGGCCTTCACGCCGACGCGGCGCACCGCCTCGTTCTGATCGATCGTCAGGAAGGACAGGCGCGTGTCGGAAACCAGCGTGCGCTCGAACGTGCCGCGCTGGCCCGGCGGCGCGACCACCAACACCTGGATGGGCGGGCCCTCGCGCGGCAGCACGCGCAGCGTCGACAGGTACTGGGCGAGGCGCCCGGTTTCCGAGCGTACGAAGGCGGCCAGCGCCTCCGGCACCATGTCGACCGTGCGCTCCAGGCGCGCGAAGCGCAGCTTGCCCTCCTCGACATAGCACTGGCGCAGGCCGGCGCTGTTGGCGGTGACCACGAAGCAGCGCCCGGCGCCCGCGCCCAGGCGCGCGGCGAGCGCCGGCGCGAGCAGCGGCACCGAGAACATGCCCGCGAGCTTCGCGTCGGACTCTGCCAGCGCGTCGAGCCAGGGCGTGAGCCGCTGCGTGTTGGTGAACGAGGTGAGCAGCAGGCGCTCGTTGCGGCGCTCGCCGCGCACGTGCCCCAGCGACAGCGCCGTGGCGAGCCGCGTGTCGCGGTAGCGCTGCGCCAGGCGCCGCTGCACCACCATCTCGCGGTCACCGCCGCGCAGGTACGGGATCAGCTCCTCATGGAAGTCCTCGCCGGCGAGGTCGGCCACGGCGTAGTACAGGGCGCCGCGCTGTCCAGACAGGTACTCGCGAAATGCGGTGACCCCGAGGTCGTCTCCCGGAAATTTCGCCTCCAAGCTCAGCCGGCCGCGCGACCACGCGTACACGCAGTGGTCGTCGGCGGTGAAATAGATCAGGCGCTTCATGTCAGAACTTCATCTTGCTGATCGTGTCGTACACCGGCCCGAGCACCGAGAGCATGACCCAGCCAAGGATCAGGCCCAACACCACCGTCAGCGCCGGCTCGATCATCGCCTGCACCTTGCCGATCGATTCGCGCACTTCGCGATTGTAGAAGTAACTCACGTTGAGCAGCGCGGTATCGAGGGCGCCGGTGTTCTCGCCGATCCTGAGCATGCGGATGACGAGCGGCGGAAACAGCCCCGCGTCCTGGAAGGCGACGGTCAGGTTCTTGCCTTCGGCGATCTGCTGCCCGGCGCCGCGCAGGGCGTACTCGATCGGCCGGTTGCCTACGACCTCCTCGCAGCTGCGGATGGCGTCGAGCACCGTGATGCCCGAGGAGTACATCATCGCGAAGCTCGAGGCGAAGCGCGACAGGATGATCTTCTTCAGGATCGGTCCGACCAGCGGCATGGAGATCTTGTAGCGATCGAGCGCGTAGGCCACGGCCGGATTGGCGCGCGCGGCGAACTTGACGCCGAACCAGAGCACGAACGGCGCGGCGATCACCGCCCACCAGTAGTTGATGCAGAAATTGGACACCGCGATGAGGATCTGCGTCTGCAGCGGAATGTCCTGGCCCATGTTGCGGATGAACCCGGTCATCTGCGGCACCAGGTAGATCATCAGGAAGAAGGTCACCAGCAGCACGATCGAACCGACGAACGCCGGGTACAGGATGAGCTTCTTCGTCTGCGCCGCGAGTTCGTCTTCCCACTTGAGCGACTCGTTCAGGCTTTTCAGCACTTCCGCCAGGCGCCCGGTCTGCTCGCCTGAGCGCACCAGGCTCACGAACACCTTGCTGAACACCTCCGGGTATTCGGCGAGCGCCTGTGACAGGTTCCTGCCGCCCTCGATGGACTCCAGCAGGCCCGAGATCACCTCGCGGAAGCGCTGGTTGTCCAGGCTTTCGCGCAGGTCTACCAGGCCCTCCACCACGGGCACGCCCGCACCGGCGAGTTGCTCCAGGTGGAAGCAGAAATTGATCAGGTCCGAACGCGACACCCGCCCGCCGCCGATCAGCTTCGCGGTCTGGCTGGTGGGCGCCCCGTACACCAGATCCAGACCCATGCGCAGCAGACGCTGCTCCAGGTCGAAGGGATTGACCGCCTCGGTACGGCCGACCACGCTCTTGCCCTGGGTGTCTATGGCCTTGTAGGTGTAGAGGGGCATGTCCAGGGTAGGGTGGGCCGCTGGCCCACGCTACGCCATGCGGTCCGTGAGGTCGACGACGCGCATCAGCTCGTCCACGCTGGTGAGCCCGGCCCGCGCCATGCGCACGCCGTCGTCGGCGAGCGTCCTGAAGCCCTTGGCGCGCGCCGCAGTGAGGATCTCGCGCGCGGTGGCGCGACGCGCGATCAGTTCGTCCAGGCCGCCATCGATCTTCAGGATCTCGAGGATCGACTGCCGGCCGCGATAGCCCTGGTATTCGCACTGTTCGCAGCCCACTGCGCGAAACAGCGCCGCCGGCTCCGTCGGCGTGATGCCAAGCACGCGTCGTTCCTTCACGTCTGGATCGTAGGACTGCCGGCAGGTGCGGCACAGCTTCCTCACCAGCCGCTGCGCCACCACGCCGATGATGTTGCCCGACATGACGTCGGGCACGATGCCGATATCCAGCAGCCTTGGAATCGCGCCCACCGCCGAGTTCGTGTGCAGCGTGGAATACACCTGGTGACCGGTCATCGCCGCGCGGAACGCCATCTCGGCGGTATCGCGGTCGCGGATCTCGCCCACCAGGATCACATCCGGGTCTTGGCGCATGAGCGCGCGCACGCCGTTGGCGAAGTCGAGCTTGGCGGCTTCCGAGACCGACGTCTGGCGGATGAGCGTCATCGGGTACTCGACGGGATCCTCCAGCGTCATGATGTTGATGCCGTCGGAATTGATGTGGTTCAGGATCGAGTACAGGGTCGTCGTCTTGCCGCTGCCGGTGGGGCCGGTGACCATGATGATGCCCTCGGGCCGCGCGATCATGCGCTTGAGCAGCTCGAGCGTGGCGTCCTCCAGACCGAGCTTGTCGAGCGGCACGATGCCCTTTTGGCGGTCGAGAATGCGCAGCACGAGGTTCTCGCCGTGCGTGGTCGGCAGGCTCGCCACGCGGAAATCCACCACGCGCCCGGACATGGTCGCCGAGATGCGCCCGTCCTGCGGCGCGCGCGTCTCGGCGATGTTCATCTTCGCCATCACCTTGAGGCGCACGGCCATGGCCGGCCAGTAGGTCTTGTGCAGCGAGCGGATCTGGCGCAGCACGCCGTCGATGCGGTAGCGGATGCGCAGGAAATTCTGCTCGGGCTCGAAGTGGATGTCGGACCCGCCGCGCTCCACGGCGTCGGCGAGCAGCGCCGAGATCAGGCGCACCACCGGCTGCGAATACTCGTCGCCCTCGGTGATGGTGGCGTAGTCGACCTCGCCGGTCTCGATCTCGCGCAGGATGCCGTCGATCGAGAACTCGTGGCCGTAGTAATGCTCGACCGCGCGCTCGATCTCGGAATCGCCGGCGAGGCGCAGCTCGATCTCGAGGTCGCCCTTCAGGTGCGCGCGCAGCTGGTCGACGGCGACGATGTTATTGGTGTCGGCGAGCGCGACGATGAACTTCTTCGCCTGGCGGTCGAGCGCCACCGGGAACATGTGGTAGCGCCGCGCCATGTCGCGCGGCAGCATCTTCAGCGCCGCGGGGTCGACGATGATGTGCGCGAGGTCCACCGACTGCAGCCCGAGCTTCTCGGACAGGGCGTCGCGCAGCGTGGCCTCGGAAACGAAGCCCAGCTGCACCAGCAGACGCCCCACGGGCGCCTTGGACTTGGTCTGCTCCAGCAGCGCGATGCGCAACTGGTCCTCGGTCAGGATCCCCTGGTCGATCAGGATCTGCCCGATGTGGCGCTTGGCCTGGGGATTGGTGGGCGAATTCATCCAATCTGCATGATACAGAAAGCCCGCAAAAACCGGACTTTAGGATGTGTCAGTGCGACAACTGCTGCACACGTGCCTGCGCTGCGGCGGGGTCGAAACTGGCGGTGCGCTGCAGCGCGAGACTCAGCGCGCGGCGGTACTCGAGCAGCGCCGGTTGCGGCTGGCGCACGTGCTCCAGGCTGACGGCGAGGTTGTAGGCGAAATCAGGGTTGTCCGGGTCCATGGCGGCCGCCTTGGCGTAGGCCTGCTGCGCCTCGGCCCAGCGGCGCTGCTGCGCGTACTGGTTGCCGAGCGTGAAATGCAGCACGCTTTCCTCCGGGTCCACCGCAAGCAGGCCCTTCACGCGCGACTCCGCGGCCACCGGATCGAGCTGCTGCGCGCGCAGCGCGAGCAGTCCCGCGTGCGCGTGCGGGTCGCGCGGATCGGCGAGCAGCAGACGCTTGTAGAGCGCCTCGGCCGCCGCATAGCGCAGGGCGCGCGTTTCCACCGCTGCGAGCCCGAGCAGCGCATCGCGATTGCCGGGCTCGTCGCGCAGCGCCCGTTCGTAGTCGGCGCGCGCGCGCTCCATGTCCCCGGCCTGGTAGGCGGCATATCCGGACGCGACGGCCGGGTGCACGCGCGGCGCCGGGCGACGGGTCGCAACGGCGGAGGCGGCGGCAGGGCTCGGGCGCGGCGCGGCCGCCCGGGGCGCGGCTCGCGCGATGGTCGGGGCCGGCGACGGCGCGGCTGCCGGCCTGGGCGCCGGCCGCGCCGCGGCCGCCGGCTTGGGCGCCGGTCGCGACGCGGCGGCGGCGGGCTCGCTGACGGGCCGCGATACCGGCGGCAGCCCGGGAATGGTTCCCACGGACGTGGTTGCGGGGGGCGGCGGTGGCGCGCTTTGCGCCACGGCCGCCTGCACTTCTCCCGGCTGCGGATTGGTGTTGTACAACGGCGCCGGCGGGCTTAGCTGGATCCAGAAGTAGACCACGGTGCCGACGGCGAACGCGCCGAGCGCGCCCATCGTGACGAGAAACGGCAGGCGCGGATTGGGCTCGCGCACTTTCGTTTCGAACACTTTGCGCGCCGTGCTGCGCTGCGCGGCTTCCTGCGCGCCGGCGC
>CAZAEG010000032.1:0-2929 GCA_964484035.1 uncultured Enterobacteriaceae bacterium
TTCGAGCGCAGCCTGATCCAGCGCGCGCTCGCGCGCTCCGGCGGGCGGCGCATCGAAGCCGCCAACCTCCTCGGCATGGGCCGCAACACCATCACGCGCAAGATCCAGGAGCTCGGCATCGACGACGGCGCCGAGGAGGAAAAGTAGGGTGGGCTTAAGCCCACCCTACGGCTTTCGCTTGCGGTTCTCCTCGAGCTGCGCGTCCACCAGCGCCACGACCTCGTCGAGCGCCGCGGAGCGCATGCCCTTTTGCCGGGCGATCGCCTGCACCAGGCGATCGACCCGCTCGATGTAGGGCGCGCCGCCGTAGAGCGCGCGCGCGGCCGACGACGGGCCGGTAAGGCCGTTCGCCGCCGCGGCGTATTTCTCGAACGGCACCAGGTCATTCGCGTCCGCGCCGAGCGACCTGCACAGCTCGACCACCCAGTCGTACACCGCGCGCGAGGCGTCGATGTCCGCATGCACCGCCTCCTTGATGGGGCGGATGCCCTGCCGGGTCACGCAGCGGTAGTTGCCGGCCATCAGCATGGCCCATTTCGCGAGCGGCACGAACACCGAGTCGTGCACCTTGAGCTTCACCGGCAGCTCGATCTTGCCCGCGCCGGTATCGAAGCGCGCGGCCTCGATGTCCGCCTCGAGCCGGCGCAGGATCGCCGTGTGCGCGCCCGACGGGAAGCGCGCCGATTTGAAATTCGTCGGCAGCCGCACTTGCAGGACGTTCGCTTTCTCGTCGGGCGGGCGGGAGGCCTGCGGGTCGGGGCTGCACAGCGTCACGAGCGCCGGATCGAAGCTGTCCCAGACCGTGGCATCGGTGTAGCAGTCGCGGCAGGCCGCGGCATCGACGCCGGGAACGCGCGCCAGGTACGGCAGCGGCGGCATGTTCATGATCGACATGCAGGGCACCTTCGCCCTGGCCACCGCGTCGAGCAGCTCGCGCACGCCGCTCGAGCGGTACTGCGGCTCCTGCATGGCGAGCGCCACCAGGTCGAAGTCGGTCGGGTTGATGCCGGCAGGACCGCTCGCCGAGAGCGTGCCGGGAAGCTTGCGGGAATCCACTTCCACGAGGCCGTCGCGGCCCTTGACCGGCATGCGCACGCGCGCGCCTTCCTGGTTGATCAGGTCCGCTTCGGCGGGCAGGCACACCAGCCGAGCCGTATGCCCGGCGAGCAGCAGCTTCGTGGCCAGCAATGAACCGTACGACGCGCCGAAGATCAGGATCTTGTATGGGGCATTCATGGCATCTCACGATGTGAAATAGACGCTCAGCTGCCGAAAACAATACACATATCCAATTGATTTATCATGTTGCGGCGCGGAATCTCGCTTCATAGAATCCCAGCATGCACATGTCCAGTCCGCTGCCGAAGGGTGTATCCGTGGAAGGCGCTCTGACGCCCGCGTTCGCCGAGATCCTGACGCCGGAAGCCCTGGCGTTCGTCGCCGACCTGCACCGCGAATTCGAGCCGCGCCGCCGGCAGCTGCTGGCCGCACGCGCCGCGCGGCAGAAGGAATTCGACGCCGGCAAGCTGCCGGATTTCCTGCCCGAGACCCGCAAGATCCGCGAATCGGACTGGACCGTCGCGCCGCAACCCGAGGACATGCTCGATCGCCGCGTCGAGATCACCGGCCCGACCGACCGCAAGATGGTGATCAACGCGCTCAACTGCGGCGCCTCGACCTTCATGGCGGATTTCGAGGACGCGAACTGCCCGACGTGGTTCAACATGATCGACGGGCAGATCAACCTGCGCGACGCGGTGCGCCGCACTATCCGCTTCCAGCAGGGCGACAAGAGCTACGCGCTGAACGACAGGACCGCGGTGCTCATCCCGCGGCCGCGCGGCTGGCACCTGAGCGAAAAGCACCTGAGCGTGGACGGCCAGCCGGTCTCGGGCGGGATCTTCGATTTCGCGCTGTTCTTCTTCCACAACGCGAAGGAGCTCCTCGAGCGCGGCAGCGGCCCGTACTTCTACCTGCCGAAGCTCGAGTCGCACCTCGAGGCCCGGCTGTGGAACGACGTCTTCAGGGCGGCGCAGCAGGCGCTCGGCGTGCCGCTGGGCAGCACCAAGGCCACGGTCCTGATCGAGACCGTTCTCGCGGCCTTCGAGATGGACGAGATCCTGCACGAGCTGAAGGAGCACTCGGCCGGACTGAACATCGGGCGCTGGGATTACATCTTTTCGTGCATCAAGAAGTTCCGCTCGAACGACAAGTTCTGCCTCGC
This sequence comes from uncultured Enterobacteriaceae bacterium, assembly GCA_964484035.1. Lineage (GTDB taxonomy): Bacteria > Pseudomonadota > Gammaproteobacteria > Burkholderiales > SG8-39 > JAABQT01. The sequence continues at coordinate 2,225 of CAZAEG010000032.1, forward strand.
GGACCGCTCGCAGGTGACGATGACGGCGCCGTTCCTGCGCGCCTACGCGCTGCTGCTGGTGAAGACCTGCCACCGGCGTGGCGCACCGGCGATGGGCGGCATGGCGGCGCAGATTCCGATCAAGAACGACCCGGCCGCGAACGAGGCGGCGCTGGAGAAGGTGCGCCAGGACAAGCTGCGCGAAGTCACCGACGGCTGCGACGGCACCTGGGTCGCGCACCCGGGACTCGTGCCGGTGGCGAAGGAAGTCTTCGACAAGCATATGCCGGCGCCGAACCAGTACGGCAAGCAGCGGACCGACGTGAACGTCACGGCGAAGGACCTGCTCGATTTCCGTCCCGAGACGCCGATCACCGAGGCGGGGCTGCGCAACAACATCTCGGTGGGCATCCAGTACCTCGGCTCCTGGCTGGGCGGCAACGGCTGCGTGCCGGTGTTCAACCTGATGGAGGACGCGGCCACGGCCGAGATCTCGCGCTCGCAGATCTGGCAGTGGATCCGCAGCGAAAAGGGCAAGCTCGATGACGGCCGGCGCGTCACCAAATCGCTGTTCCGGCACCTGCTGGCCGAGGAGCTGCCCAAGGTGCGGCAGTACGTCGGCGAGGAGGCCTGGGCCGCCGGCAACTACTCGGAGAGCGCGGCGCTGTTCGAGCGCATCACCTCCGACGACAGCTACGTCGAGTTCCTCACGCTGCCGGCGTACGA
>CAZAEG010000033.1:0-10660 GCA_964484035.1 uncultured Enterobacteriaceae bacterium
CAGGTGGCGATCGTGCAGACGCGCGGCAACGACGACTGCCACATCATCCTGCGCGGCGGGAAGAGCCCCAACTACGACGCCGAGAGCGTGGCCGCGGCCTGCGGCGAGCTCGCCAGGGCCAGGCTCCCCGAGCGCCTGATGGTCGACTGCTCGCACGCCAACGCCGCCAAGCAGTTCAAGCGCCAGCTCGAGGTGACGCGCGACCTCGCCGCGCAGATCGCGGCGGGCGAACGGCGCATCGTCGGCGCCATGGTCGAGTCGTACCTGGTCGAAGGGCGCCAGGAGCTGGCGCCGGGCAAGCCGCTGCAGTACGGCCAGAGCGTCACCGACGCCTGCCTCGGCTGGCAGGATTCGCTCGAGGCGCTGGAGGCGCTCGCCGGCGCGGTGCAGGAGCGCAGGAAGCACGCGAAAAGCAAGCGCTAGAGACTCGCTAGAATCGGTGCCGTGGCCACGCTGACGCCGCGGCAGTGGTTCTGGAGCGCGCTCGCCGCGACGCTCCTGTTCCGCTTCTGGCTCGGCGCGGTGCTGCCGATCACGGGCGACGAGGCCTACTTCGTCCTCTGGGGCCGGTACCCCGCGCTCGGCTTCTACGACCACCCGCCGATGGTGGGGTGGGTGCTTGCGCCGCTGCTCGCCGTGTCGCAGGCGGAGTGGGTGGTGCGCCTGCCCGCGATCCTGCTGCCGGCGGTGCTCGCGCTCCTCGTGCGCCATGCGCTCGCCGAGTGGTTCGCGCGCGGCGCGGACACCGCGGACCTGGCGGGACTCGCCGTGCTCCTCGTGCCGGTGCACGTGTGGAACGTGCTCATCACCACGGACACCCCGCTCGCGTTCTTCTCGGTCGCGTCGCTCCTCGCGTTCGCGCGCCAGCGCTTCCTGCTCGCCGGGGCGCTCCTCGGCCTGGCGTTCCTCTCCAAGTACTTCGCGGTGCTGCTCGGGCTCGGCTATCTCGCCTGGGCGCTCGCCGCGCGGCGCCCCGGCGCCTTCGGCCTGGCGTTCCTCGGCGCACTGCCCGCCGGCCTGCTCAACCTCTACTGGAATTGGCAGACGTGCTGGTGCAACGTGATGTTCAACGCCATCAACCGCCACGAAGGCGCGGGCCCGGGGTGGGCCACGCCGGCGCTGTACGCCGCCTCGCTCGCTTACCTCGCCGCGCCGCTCCTCTGGTTTGCATGGCGGGAGCGCGCGCGCCTGCGCGCCGCGCTGCCGCAGCCAGCCGTCGGTATCACCGTGGCCGCCTGGCTGGTGCCGCTCGCCGTCTTCGCGCTGCTGTCGCCGGTGAAGCGCATCGGCCTGCACTGGCTGCTCGCGTTCATGCCGGCGCTCGTGCTCAGCCTGGCGCTGGCGCTCGAGCGCCGCGCGCTGGTGGTGACGGTGCGCTGGTTCGCGGCCCTCGCCCTCGTGCACACGGCCGCGTTCGTGGCGCTCGCGGTACCGCCGCTCGAGACCTGGAAGGACACGCGCCTGTACCGGGAGCTGGTGCTGCTCGTCGACCCGCAGGCGGTGCTCGAGCCCCTCGGACCGCTGCGCGCGCGCTACCGGCTGAGCGCCGAGAGCTACTCCATGGCCGCGCTGCTCTCGTACCACACGCGGCGCCGCGTGCCGGTGTTCGGCGCGGGCTCCCTGCATGCGCGCCAGGACGACATCCTCACCGACTGGCGCCGCTACCAGGGCCGCGACCTCCTCGTTTTGCGGCGCGCACCGCCCGACCTGGAGCACTACCGGCCGTACTTCCGCGAGGTGGAGGCGCGCGCGGTGCACGCCCGCGGCACGCTGTACTACGCGGTGCTCGGGCGCGGCTTCGACTACGCGGCGTACCGCGAGCGCGTGCTGGCGGCGGTGCGCGAGCGCTGGTACCGCATCCCGTCCTGGCTGCCGGTCGGCGGCTGCTACTTCTTCGAGCGCTACGGCTTCTCGTGACGGCGGTCGGCGGCGGCCACGGGGTGCGGCCGATCCGCTAGAATGACCCGCCGCACCCGGCCCCATGCTCGAACGCGCACAACATCTGGCCCACCTCGAGAATCTCGGCGACGCCGCGCGCTTCGCGGGCCAGATCTACCTGCTGATCCCCAAGTGCCCGCTGCTGGAGAACTTCACCCCGGCGGAAGTGAGCCTGCTGGCGCACTTCATGGAGGTGTACCGCGCGGCCGACAAGATGGAGATCATCCACGAGGGCGACGGCGGCGATTTCATGCTCATCCTGATCCAGGGCCGCGTCGAGGTGCGCAAGCGTGACCGCTACAACACGCCCCAGCTGATCGCGGTGGTCGAGCCCGGCCATGCGCTGGGCGAGATGTCGATGATCGACGGCGAGCCGCGCTTTGCCACCTGCGTCGCCGTGGACGAGGTGCTGGTGGCGGTCCTCGACCGCGAGAGCCTGGCGCGCATCATCGTCGAGCAGCCGATGCTCGGCGCCAAGATCCTCATGGAGCTGATCCTGATGCTGTCGCAGCGCCTGCGCGCCACCAGCGACCGGCTCATGGGCTTGCTCGACGAGCAGGGACAGCGCGCCCCCGGCTTGATGTAAGCCGCGCGGGTCCCGGCGCGACCTATCCCGCGTGAACCGTACCCGCCTCATCGTCCTTGCCGTGATCGTCATGCTGGCGGGCGCGTTCTTCGCCCTGGGCGGACAGCGCTACCTGACCTTCGAGAATCTCAAGGCGCAGGTCACTGCGGCCCAGGCGTTCTACCACGATCACCCCGTCGAAACCATCGGCGGGTACTTCCTCGTGTACGTCGTCGTCGCGGGAGCGTCCATACCGGGCGCCGTGCCGCTCACCCTGCTCGGCGGCGCGGTGTTTGGCCTGCTCTGGGGAACGGTGATCGTGTCGTTCGGCTCGACCGTCGGCGCGACGCTGGCGTTCATCGTCAGCCGCTTCCTGCTCCAGGACCTGGTGCGGCAGTGGTTCGGGAAGTACCTGCGTCCGATCGACGACGGCGTGCGCCGGGAGGGCGGCTTCTACCTGTTCACGCTGCGGCTCATTCCGGCCATTCCGTTCTCCGCCATCAATGTCGTCGTGGCGATGACGCCGATGCGCACCTGGACGTTCTACTGGGTGAGCCAGCTGGGCATGCTGGCGGGCACTATCGTCTATGTGAACGCGGGCACGCAGCTCGCCGGCATCGAGTCGCCCCGGGGGATACTCTCGATCGATGTCATCGGCGCGTTTGTCCTGCTGGGACTTTTCCCGCTGATCGCCAAGAAGATCGTCGACGCGATCAAGGCGCGCCGCGTGTACGCGTGCTGGGCCGAGCAGAAGCCGCGCCGGTTCGACCGCAACCTGGTGGTGATCGGCGCGGGCTCCTCGGGCCTGGTAGCCGCGCTCATCGCGGCAGCGGTGAAGGCGAAAGTGACGCTGGTGGAGAAGCACCGCATGGGCGGGGACTGCCTGAACACCGGCTGCGTGCCCTCCAAGGCGCTGATCAAGACCGCGCGCGTGCTCTCCATGATCCGGCGCGCCAAGGAGTACGGCCTGAAGCACGCCGGCGCGGAGTTCGATTTCGCCGAGGTGATGGAGCGCGTGCAGCGGGTGATCCGGACGATAGAGCCCCACGATTCGGTCGAGCGCTTCGAGGGGTTGGGGGTCGAATGCGTCCACGGCGAAGCAAAGATCGCTTCGCCATGGATCGTGGAAATTCAAAAGCCGGACGGCACGAGCCAGGTTCTGACGACGCGCGCCATCGTCATCGCCGCGGGGGCGCGGCCGTTCGTGCCGCCGATTCCGGGCATCGAGCAGACCGGCTATTACACCAGCGACACGGTGTGGGCGCTGCGCGAGCTGCCCGCGCGCCTGGTGGTGCTGGGCGGCGGGCCGATCGGCTGCGAGCTGGCGCAGGCGTTCCAGCGCCTCGGCGCGCAGGTGACGCAGGTGGAGATGCTGCCGCGGCTGCTGATCCGCGAGGACTCGGAGATCGCCGCGATGGTCGAGGAGCGCTTTCGCGCCGAGGGTGTGGACGTGCGCGTGGGCCACAAGGCAAAGGAGTTCCGCGCAGAGGACGGCCGCAAGGTGCTGATCTGCGAGCACCAGGGACGCGACCTGGCGATCGAGTTCGACGCGCTGCTGGTGGCGGTCGGGCGCGTGGCGAACACTTCGGGCTACGGGCTGGAAGAGCTCGGTATCCCGGTGACCAAGGCGCGCACGGTGGAGACCAACGAGTTTCTGCAGACGCGCTATCCCAACATCTATGCCGCCGGCGACGTCGCCGGCCCCTACCAGTTCACGCACACCGGCGCGCACCAGGCCTGGTATGCGACGGTGAACGCGCTTTTCGGGCACGTGTGGAGGAAGCGCGCCGACTACTCGGTGATTCCCTGGGCCACGTTCACCGACCCCGAGGTGGCGCGCGTCGGGCTGAACGAAACCGAGGCGAGGGAACGGAACATTCCGCACGAGGTCACGGTCTACGGCATCGATGAGCTGGATCGCGCCATCGCCGACGAGGAGGCGCACGGGGTGGTGAAGGTGCTCACCGTCCCGGGCAAGGACAGCATCCTCGGCGTCACCATCGCCGGCGAGCACGCCGGCGACCTGATCGCGGAGTACGTCGCCGCCATGAAGCACGGCATCGGCCTGAACAAGATCCTCGGCACCATCCACATCTATCCCACCCTGGCCGAGGCCAACAAGTACGCCGCCGGCGTGTGGAAGCGCGCGCACGCGCCGCAGCGGCTCCTCGGCTACGTCGAGAGTTTCCACGCGTGGCTGCGCGGCTGATCCTCGTCGCGCTCGCCTGCGTGGCGCTGCCGGCGCAGGCGTTCGAGCACGGGGCGTGGAACGCCCTGGTGCGCAAGCACGTCGTGGTGCTGCCGGGCCGGCATGCGTCGCAGGTCGACTATGCGGGCATGGCGCGCGACCGGGCCGCGCTCAAGGCCTATCTGCAGAGCCTCAGCCGGGTGCCCAGGGTCGCGTTCGACGGCTGGCCGAAGAACGAGAGGAAGGCCTTCCTCATCAACGCCTACAACGCCTTCACCGTGGAGAAGATCCTCACGCGCTGGCCCGACATCGCTTCCATCTGGGACTTCGGCAAGTTCTTCGGCAACCCCTTCAAGGACGACTTTTTCACGCTGCTCGGCAAGCCGATGACCCTCGACGGCATCGAGCACGGCACGCTCAGGAAGCCCGGCGCCTACGACGACCCGCGCATCCACTACGCCGTCAACTGCGCCGCGATCGGCTGCCCGATGCTGCGCGAGGAAGCCTACGTCGCCGATCGGCTCGACGCCCAGCTCGACGAGCAGGCGGCGCGCTTCCTTTCGGACCGCACGCGCAACCGCTTTCGCGGCGGGCGGCTGGAGGTGTCGAAAATCTTCGACTGGTTCGAGGAGGACTTCGTGCCGCACGAGAAATACTTCGCGCAGTACGCGCAGGTGCTGGGCCACCCGGGCGGGCCGGTGCCGATCGACTTCCTCGACTACGATTGGTCGCTCAACGCCTTACGGTCATCGTCCCCGCGCTGAACGAGGCGCAGGGCATCGTCGCCTGCCTGGAGCGGCTGGCGCCGCTGCGCGCGCGCGGCCACGAGGTGATCGTGGTGGACGGCGGCAGCACCGACGCCACGGCGCGCCTTGCCGCGCCGCTCGCCGACCGGGTGATCGCGGCGCCGCGCGGGCGCGCCGTGCAGATGAACGCCGGTGCGTCGGCGGCCGCGGGCGACGCGCTCGTCTTCCTGCACGCGGACACGCGGCTGCCGCCGCAGGCGGACCGCCTGGTGGGGGAGGCGCTCGTTGCGCACGCCTGGGGCCGCTTCGACGTGGCGATCGATTCCGACGACCCGCGCCTCGCGGTGATCGCCTTCTTCATCAACCGGCGCTCGCGCCTCACCGGCATCGCCACGGGCGACCAGGCGATCTTCGTGCGGCGCGACGCCTTCGCCGGCTTTCCGCCCATCGCGCTGATGGAGGATGTCGCCTTCAGCCGCGCGATGAAGCGCGTGTCCCCGCCGGCCTGCCTCGCCGCGCGCGTCGTCACCTCCGCGCGGCGCTGGGAGCGCCGCGGCGTCGCGCGCACGGTGCTCCTCATGTGGCGCCTGCGCTACGACTACTGGCGCGGCGCCGATCCCGATGAGCTGGCGCGCCGATACCCGCACTAGGGTGCTCGTCTTTGCGCGCGAGGCGCGCGCGGGGCGCGTGAAGACCCGGCTCATCCCGCTCCTCGGGGCCGAGGGTGCGGCGCGCCTGCACGCGCGGCTCGTCGAGCGCGCCGTCGCCACCGCGCGCGCAGCACGGCTCGGGCCCGTGGAGCGCTGGGGAATGCGCCGCCAGCGCGGCGCCGATCTGGGCGCGCGCATGCAGCACGCATTCCAGCGCGGCCTGCGCCGCGCCCGTTGGGTCATTCTCATCGGTTCGGACTGCCCGGTGCTGCGCGCACGGGATCTGCGCCGCGCCGCGCGCTGGCTGGCGGGCGGAGCCGACGCGGTCTTCGCGCCCGCCGCAGACGGGGGCTACGCGCTCATCGCGCTGCGCCGCGTCTCGCCGCGGCTGTTCGCGGGCATCGACTGGGGCGGCCCGCGCGTCATGGCGCAGACGCGCGCGCGCCTCGCCGCGCTCGGCTGGCGCTGGCGCGAGCTGCCCGAGGTGTGGGACGTCGACCGGCCGCAGGACTACCGCCGGCTAGAGCGCTCCGGCCTGCTTCAATAGCTCGGCGACGCGCTCGGCGATCAGCCGGTAGCCGCGCGCATTGGGATGGATGCTGTCGGACTTGAGCTCGGAATTGCGCAGGATCTCGCCGATCACCTTGCCTTCGTAGGGAATGCGCTGCTGCTCCGCGATCTCCGCGTAGAACGAGGGCGGCGTCACCGTGAGCCCCTTCTCCGGCGTGCCGATAAGCAGCACGTCGATGCCGCGCTGGCGCGCCACGGCCACCATGGTCTGCACGTTGGCGGCGGCCTGCGCCAATCCGAGGTTTCTGAGGAAGTCGTTGCCGCCGATACACAGCACGAGCAGCTGGGGCCGATACTCGTCGAGCTCTGCCGGCAGTCGCCTGAGCGCTTGCGCGCTCACTTCGCCGGGCACGCCCGCGCGCACGACTTTGCGCCCGATGAGGCCTTCGAGCTGCGCTGGATAGCTCTCGGACTCGCGCGCGCCCGTGCCGTAGGTGATGCTGTCGCCGAAGGCGAGCACGACCGCATCGGGCGCGAGCGGCGCAAGCTTCGGCGCGTCGCCGCAGGCGGCGGCGAGCGCCGCGAGAACCACGAGGAGCGCGCGGCTAGCGGGCACGCGCTGCATGCTACACTTTCCCGCGCCGCTTCGGGAGGAGTGCAATCCGGTGAGGATCAAGAGCCCCAAAGACTTCTGGGCCGGCGTGATGTTTGCGGCTTTCGGCGCGTTCTGCGTCGCATGGTCGTTCGCGCAATACCAGATGGGCTCGGCGGTGCGCATGGGACCGGGCTATTTTCCCGCGGTGCTCGGCGGCCTGCTCTTGCTGCTCGGCGCCGCGGTGATCTTCGGGTCGCTCGGCGCAGACGGCCCGCGGGTGGCGCGGTTCCATTTCCGGCCGCTGATCCTGGTCTGCCTCGCGGTGCTCGCCTACGGCTACCTCATGCAGCCGGGCGGGCTCGCGGTGGCCACCGCCGCCGCGGTGTTCATCGGCGCGCTCGCCGGCCACGAGTTCAGGTGGAAGGAAGTGTCGGTGCTCGCGCTGGTGCTGGTGGTCTTCTCGTACCTCGTCTTCGTGAAGGGCCTGACGCTGCCGTTCCCGGTGTGTCCGTCGTTCATCGACAACTGCCCGATCCGCTAGGGCGATGGAATTCCTCGACAACCTGATCCTCGGCGCGCAGGTGGCGTTCACCTGGCAGAACGTCCTCTACTGCCTGGTCGGCGTGCTGCTCGGCACGCTGATCGGCGTGCTGCCCGGCATCGGCCCGGTGCCGACCATCGCCATGCTGCTGCCGATCACCTTCAACCTCGATCCGATCGCCGCGCTCATCATGCTCGCGGGCATCTACTACGGCACGCAGTACGGTGGCTCGACCACGGCGATCCTGGTCAACCTGCCGGGCGAGGCTGCCTCGGTGGTGACGGTGCTCGACGGCCACCAGATGGCGCGCCAGGGCCGCGCGGGCCCGGCGCTCGCCATCGCGGCGATCGGCTCGTTCGTCGCCGGCTGCGTGGCGACGCTGGTGATCGCCACCGCGGCGCCGCCGCTCGCCGAGTTCGCGCTCAAGTTCGGGCCGTGGGAGTATTTCTCGCTCATGGTGCTGGGGCTGGTGGCGGCGACGGTGCTCGCGCACGGCTCGCTGCTCAAGGCGATCTGCATGGTGGTGCTCGGGCTGCTGCTCGGCCTCATCGGCACCGACGTCAATTCGGGCGTGCTGCGCTTCACCTTCGGCGTCCCGGAGCTCGCCGACGGCATCGGCTTCGTCCTCGTCGCCATGGGCATGTTCGGCGTCACGGAGATCGTGACCAACCTGGAGCAGGGGGCCAAGCGCGAGGTCTTCCTCGGCAAGGTGAAGCACCTGTTCCCATCGAGGGAGGACCTGAAGCGCTCCTGGGCGCCGATCCTGCGCGGCACCGCCCTGGGCTCGGTGCTCGGCATCCTGCCCGGGGGCGGCGCGCTGCTCTCGTCGTTCGCCGCCTATACCGTCGAGAAGAAGTGGTCCAAGCATCCGGAGCAGTTCGGCAAGGGCGCGATCGAGGGCGTCGCCGGACCGGAGTCGGCGAACAACGCCGGCGCGCAGACCTCGTTCATCCCGATGCTCACGCTCGGCATTCCCGGCAACGCGGTGATGGCGCTGATGATCGGCGCGCTGATGATCCAGGGCATCGCGCCGGGCCCGCAGGTGATGACCGACAAGCCGGACCTGTTCTGGGGCCTCATCGCCTCCATGTGGCTCGGCAACGCCATGCTCGTGATCCTCAACCTGCCGCTCATCGGCATCTGGATCAAGCTGCTCACCGTGCCCTACCGGTACCTGTTCCCCTCGATCCTCGTGTTCATGAGCGTGGGCGTGTTCGCCTACTCGAACAATCCCTGGGACTGCCTGATCATGGCCGTGTTCGGCGTGTTCGGCTACGTCTGCGTCAAGCTCGAGTGCGAGCCCGCGCCGCTGATCCTCGGCTTCATCCTCGGGCCGCTGATGGAGGAGCACCTGCGCCGGGCGATGCTGCTGTCGCGGGGCGACCCGACGCTGTTCGTCAATCCCTTGGAAAAGCCGATCTCGTTCTCCTTCCTGGTGGCGGCGCTGCTGCTGATCGCCGCCATCGCGCTGCCCAACATCCGCAGGAAGCGCGAGGAAGTGTTCGTCGAGGAGACCTAGAGCACGGCGACGGTCTGCACCTCGATCAGGAACTGCTCGCCGACCAGCCGGTCGATGACGAGCAGCGTGTTGGGCGGGTACCTGCCGTCGGCGAACAGCTTCGGGAACTCGCGCAGGCGCCAGGCCATGAACCGCGGGATGTCCTGCGAGTGCACCAGGTAGGTGGTGAACTGGGCGACGTTGCCCCAGCCCGCGCCCGCCGACTTGAGCGCGGCCTCGATCTGCCTGAACACGCCCGTGCACTGCGCGTCGAAATCGTCCCCGGGCGCCAGCATGCCCGCGATGTAGAGCGTCTCGCCCGCATTCTTCACCCGCGTCATGTGCGAGTACTGGCCGAGCGGCTTGCCCAGCGCCTCGACGTTGCCGATCCTGATGTCCGCCATGCGTCCTCCTAGTTCGTTTTCGGCCGGCCGCGCCCCGCGAGCAGCGATCGCACCGCGATCTCCAGCGCGCGCTGCTCGACCGGCTTCACCAGGAAGCCGCTCGCGCCCGCGGCGAGGCAGCGGTCGTTGGTGGCGAGGTCCTCGAGCGCCGAGATGATGAGGATCGGCGTCGTCATGTTGGCCGAGTCGGCGCGGATCTCCTTCAGCACCTCGAAGCCGCCGATGCCGGGCATCATCAGGTCGAGCAGGATCGCGTCGTAGGCGTAGTCGCGCGCCAGGCGCAGCGCCTGCTCGCAGGTGCCGGCGAGCTGCACCTCGGCCTTCAGGCCCCGCGAGGCGAGGCGCGCCAGCAGCAGCCGCACCGACTCCTCGTCGTCGACGATGAGCAGGCGGTGGCGCGGCGCGGCGGTCTTCGTGATCGCGGGCATCAGCGCGCGAGCTGCCGGGCGAGGTCGTTGAAGTCGCGCGCGTGCACGTCGAAGGCCGGATCGCGCGACACGTCCGGCCTGGCGGCGGGCCCGTACTCGCGCGCGCGCGCGACGAAGGCGGTCTTCAGCCCGCAGGCGCGCGCGGCGCGCAGGTCGTCCTTGTGCGCCGCCACCATCATCAGCTCGCCCGGGCGCACGCCGAGCAGGTCCGCGGCGCCGAGGTAGGTCTCGGGATCGGGCTTGTAGTGGCGCACCACCTCGGCCGAGAGGATGCAGTCCCACGGCAGGCCCGCGTGCTTGGCCATGTCGACGAGCAGCGCGACGTTGCCGTTGGACAGCGTGGCGATGACGTGCCGGCGCTTGAGCTTGCCGAGCCCCGCCTTGGCGTCGGGCCAGGGCCGCAGGCGGTGCCAGGCGTGATTCAAATGGACGATCTCCTGTTCCGTGAGGCCGCGGATGCCGAACTTCGCCAGCAATGCGTCGAGGATCATGCGGTGCAGGTCGTCGATTTTCGTCCACGGCAGCTCGCCCGAGCGCACCCGCGCCATCGCCGGGCGGTAGCCGGCGCGCCAGGCGTCGGCGAAGGCGGCCCAGTCG
>CAZAEG010000034.1:0-4008 GCA_964484035.1 uncultured Enterobacteriaceae bacterium
GGCACGTAGCGCGCGCGATAGATCAGGATGTCGGCCGACTGCAGCAGCGGATAGCCGAGAAAGCCGTAGGTCGCCAGGTCGCGGTCCTTGAGCTTGTCCATCTGGTCCTTGTAGGTCGGCACGCGCTCCAGCCAGCCGAGCGGCGTCATCATGGACAGCAGCAGGTGCAGCTCGGCGTGCTCCTGGATGTGCGACTGCACGAACAGGATCGCCTGGTTGGGATCCACGCCGGCAGCGAGCCAGTCCACCACCATCTCCCACGCGTTCTGCTCCAGCCGGCCGGGGTTTTCGTAGTCGGTGGTCAGCGCGTGCCAGTCGGCGACGAAGAACAGGCAGGGGTACTCGTTCTGCAGCCTGACCCAGTTCTTCAGCACGCCGTGGTAGTGGCCGAGGTGCAGCGCGCCCGTGGGACGCATGCCGGAGAGAACGCGGGTCTCGAACATGCTCAGAGCTGGAACATCGTGCCGATGACGATGAACGAGGCGCGCACCATCGGCGCCAGCAGGAATCCGAGGTACCCGGTGAACAGCAGCAGCAGCAGGATGGGGAAACCCCAGGGCTCGAGCCGCGCGTACTGCCCCGCGATGCGGTGCGGCAGGAGGCTCGCCAGGATGCGGCCGCCATCGAGCGGCAGTATCGGCAGCAGATTGAGGACCATGAGCACCACGTTGACCTCGATGCCCGCGACGCCGAGCTGACGCATGGGCACGGTAAAGGCGTTCGTCGGCAGCACGTCGGCGGTCTTGAGCAGCAGCGCCCAGGCAAGCGCCATGGCGAGATTGGCGGCCGGCCCGGCTGCGGCGACCCACATCATGTTCTGCTTCGGGCGCCTGAGCGCCGAGTAATTGACCGGCACGGGTTTCGCCCAGCCGAACAGGTAGCCCGCTCCGCCGGCCAGCTTGCTTGCCACGAGGATGGCGATCGGCACGAGGATCGTGCCGACCAGATCGATGTGGCGCGCCGGATTCAGGCTGATGCGACCCTGCGCGTACGCGGTCATGTCGCCGAAATGGCGCGCGACGTAGCCGTGGGCCGCCTCGTGCAGCGTGATCGCGAACAGCACCGGGAGGGCGTAGATCGCGAGCGTCTGTACGAGCTGGGTGACGTCCATCGGGCAGTCGCGAATCTTATCAGAGGCCCTGCCCCAGCACCGCGAGCGGGCCCTTGCCCGCGCGCAGCACGATCGGCGCCTCGCCGGTGAGATCGATCACCGTGCTGGGCTCGGTGCCGCACGGGCCGCTGTCGATCACCAGGTCGAGCTGGTGCTCGAGCGCCGCGCGGATCTGCTGCGCGTCGGACAACGCCACGTCGCTGTCCGGCAGGAGCAGCGTCGCCGAGAGCATCGGCTCGCCCATCTCCGCGAGCAGCGCGCGCGCGGCCGCATGCGCGGGCACGCGCACGCCGATCGTCTTGCGCCGCGGGTGCATGAGGCGGCGCGGCACTTCGCGCGTGGCGCGCAGGATGAACGTGTAGCTGCCGGGCGTCGCGGCCTTGAGGATGCGGAACTGCGCGTTGTTGAAGATGGCGTAGGCGGCGATTTCCGACAGATCGCGGCACATCAGCGTCAAGTGGTGCCTGGCATCCATGGCGCGCACGCGCCGCAGCCGCGACTGGGCGCTCGCGTCGCCCAGGTGACAGCCCAGCGCATAGCACGAGTCCGTCGGGTAGGCGATCAGCCCGCCGCGGCGCACGATCTCCGCGGCCTGGCGGATGAGCCGCGGCTGCGGGTGCGTGGGATGGATGGCGAAGTACTGCGCCACGCGCCGCCGCTACAACTCCCACCCTCGCCACACCGGCCGCAGCCGCGGGTCGAGCGGCGGCAGCGTGCCGAAATCCGCGCCCTCGCCCGGGCCATGGAAATCCGAGCCCCGCGAGGCGGCGAAGCCGTGGTGCGTGGAGAGCGTGCCGAAGTGCCGGCTTTGCTCCGGCGAATGGCTGCCGGTGACCACTTCGAGCGCCTCGCCGCCCGCGGCGCGAAACTCGTGCAGCAGCGCGTCCATCGCGCCCGCGGACAGGCCGTAGCGCCCGGGATGCGCGAGCACCGCCTGCCCGCCGGCGGCGAGAATCCAGCGCACGGCATCGGCGAGCACCGCCCATTGATGCGGCACGTAGCCCGGCTTGCCGGGAACGAGGAACCTGCGGAAGGCATCGCGCAGGTCCGCCACGGCGCCGATGTCGACGAGGTAGCGCGCGAAGTGCGTGCGGCTGACCATCGCCGGGTTTTCCGCGCGCTGCAGCGCGCCCTCAAAGCTGCCCTCGATGCCCGCCGCGCCCAGCTCGCGCGCCATCGCGCGCGCGCGCTCGAGGCGTCCGCCGCGTACGGTGGCGAGGCTCGATGCCAGGCCTTCGTGCCGCGGATCGATGCGCAAGCCGACGACGTGCACCGTGCTGCCGCGCCAGGTGACGGAGATCTCGACGCCTTCGACGAACCGCATCCCCTCGTCGAGCGCCGCCGCGCGCGCCTCGGCGAGGCCGTCGAGCTGATCGTGATCGGTCAGGGCCCACACGTCGACCCCGGCGCGCGCCGCACGGCGCGCGACTGCCGCCGGCGCGAGCGCGCCGTCGGAGACGTTCGAGTGGCAATGCAGATCGATGTTCATGCTGCGGACAGAAAATCCTCCAGCAGACGCGCGACCCGCTCCGGCTGGTCGTGATGCAGCATATGGCCCGCGTCGGACACCGTAACGTAGCGCAGGTTGCGAAACGCCGCCCGGCGCTCGGCGTACTGCGCCGCGTCCAGTCCGACGCGCTCGAGCGCCCTCGATTCGGCGGCGTCGACCCACAGCACCGGCGCCGTGACTTCGCGCCAGCAGGCACGCGCCTCCTCGTAGCGGTACAGCACCGGATAGACTATCTTGTGTGCGGGATCGCCGCGCAGCTGCACCTGGCCGTCGGGCAATTCGCGCCCCCAGTGGCGCGCGAGGAAATCCGCGCGCTCGCGCGTGAGCCGCGGATTGTTCCTGCGCATGCGCTCGGCGAGCGCTGCGAAGTCCGCGTAAGGCCGGAAGCCCTTGCCGTCTCCCAGTTCATCGAGCCAGCGCGCGTAGCGCGCGGGCGCCTGCTCGGGCCGCGTCACCGACATGCCGAAACCCTCCAGATTGACCAGCCGCCGGATGCGCGCCGGCCGCACGCCCGCATACAGGCAGGCAACATTGCCGCCGAGGCTGTGGCCCACCAGATCGACCGGCGCCTGCGGCGAGATGTGCGCGAGCAGCGCGTCCAGATCGGCGAGGTAATCCGGAAACCAGTAGCAGTCGGACTTGCCCCAGTCGCTCAAACCGTAGCCGCGCCAATCGGCGGCGTAGACATCCCAGTCGTGCGCGAGCGCGTCGACCAGAAACTGGAACGAGGCCGAGACGTCCATCCAGCCATGCAGCAGCACCACACGGCGCGCCGCATCCCCCGCCCAGCGCCGCACGTGGTAGTGCAGGCCGCGCACCTCGTAGTAGAGCGATGCGCTCGCCTTCATGCGTGCCGGAACGCGAAATCCACCTCGGGTCGGCGGCCGCCGACGAGATCGGCGAGCGCGCGACCGGAGCCCGCCGCGAGCGTCCAGCCGAGCGTGCCGTGGCCCGTATTGAGGTACAGGTTCGCGAAGCGCGTGCGGCCGATTACGGGGACGTTGCTGGGCGTGGCGGGCCGCAGGCCGGCCCAGAACTCGGCGGTAGCGGCATCCGCCAGCGCCGGGAACAGCACGTGCAGGCGCTCGACGATGGCCTGGCAGCGGCGCTTGTTGATGCTCGTGTCGAAGCCGGTCAGCTCCGCGGTTCCCGCGCAACGCAGGCGCGTGCCGAGCCGCGAGATGACGAGCTTGTGCGTTTCATCGGTCAGGCTGACCGTGGGCGCGCGCGCCGCGATTTTCGGCGCCAGCGGCAGCGTGACCGAATACCCCTTGAGCGGATAGACCGGGATCGCGATTCCCAGCGGCGCGAGCAGGCGCGCGCTGTAGCTTCCCAGGGAGACGACGAACGCGTCGGCCGCCAGCCGCTCGCTGCCTGCGCGCGCGGC
>CAZAEG010000035.1:0-8426 GCA_964484035.1 uncultured Enterobacteriaceae bacterium
ACCTCGTCGGTGTGCGCGCCGAGCGCCGGCCCGGGCGCGTCGGTGCGTCCCGGCGTCTCGCCGAGCAGCGGCGGGAGGGCCGGAATCTTCAGCGGCTTGCCGTTCACCTCGACGCTCTCGAACATGCCGCGCGCATTGAAGTGCGGGTCGGCCATCATGTCGGCGACGTCGTAGATCGGGCCGTTCGGGACGCCGGCCCTGCGCAAAGCCTCCAGCACGTCGGCCGAGCCGCGCGCGCCGGTCCATGCCGAGATCGCCGCGTCGATCTCCTTCTCGTTCTCCACGCGCTTCGCGTTGGTGGCGAAGCGCGGGTCCTCGGCCATCTCCGGGCGGCCGAGGGCGCGCATCAGGCGCTGGTAGATGGAATCGCCGTTGCCGCCGATGATCACGTACTTGCCGTCGGCGCAGCGGTAGGTGTTGGTGGGAACGATGCCGGTGATGGTCGAACCGGAGGGCGCGCGCACCACGCCCGCGCCGTCGTACTCGGGCACCACGGATTCGAGCAGGTTGAACACCGACTCGTAGATGGCGACGTCCACCACCTGCCCGGACTGCGTCTTGCCGCGCAGACGCGCCGTGAGCGCGAGCAGGATCCCGAGCACCGCGTGCAGGCCGGCGAGCGTGTCGCCCATGGACAGATTCGGGCGCACGGGCGCCCGGTCGGGAAAGCCGTTCACGTGCCGGAAGCCCGCGAAGCCTTCGCACACGGAGGCGAAGCCCGGCTGCGCGGCGTACGGCCCGGTCTGGCCGTAGCCCGAGACGCGCGCGACGACGAGCTCGGGGTTGAGCTGCTTCAGCTCGGCGGGGCTCATGCCCCACTTCTCCAGCGTCCCGGGGCGGAAGTTCTCGATCAGGACGTCGGACTTCGCGGCGAGCGCCTTGGCGAGCGACTGCCCGCGCGGGGTGCCCAGATCGAGCGTCACCGACTTCTTGTTGCGGGCGAGGCTCGCCCACCACAGCGAGGTGCCGTCGCGCACCACGCGCCAGCCGCGGATCGGGTCGCCGCCCGGCGGCTCGAGCTTGATGACCTCGGCGCCGAAATAGCCCAGCACGCAGCCGGCGAACGGCCCGGCGAGCAGCTGTCCCATCTCGAGGACGCGGATGCCCTCGAGCGGACGCACGCCAGCGCTCATGCGCTCTTCAGCTTCTTCGCCGCCTCCAGGATCGGCCCGAGGACGTCCATTGGCAGCGGGAAGACGATGGTGTGCGACTTGTCGCTCGCGATCTGCGTGAGCGTCTGCAGGTACCTGAGCTGCATCGCCTCGGCGCGCTGCGACAGCATGTTGGCGGCCTCGAGGAGCTTCTCCGAGGCCTGCATCTCGCCCTCGGCGTGGATGATCTTGGCGCGCCGCGCGCGCTCGGCCTCCGCCTGCTGCGCGATGGCGCGCACCATGGACTCGTTCAGGTCGACGTGCTTGATCTCGACGTTCGCCACCTTGATGCCCCAAGCGTCGGTCTGCTGGTCGAGGATCGTCTGGATGTCGGCGTTCAGCTTGTCGCGCTCGGCGAGCATCTCGTCGAGCTCGTGCTTGCCGAGCACCGACCGGAGCGTGGTCTGCGCGAGTTGGCTGGTGGCGTCGAGGAAATTGGCCACCTGGATGATGGCGAGCTGCGGATCGACGACGCGGAAGTAGACCACCGCGTTCACCTTCACCGACACGTTGTCGCGCGAGATCACGTCCTGGCTCGGCACGTCGAGCACGACGAGGCGCAGGTCGACGCGCACCATCTGCTGGATGCCGGGGATGATGATGATCAGGCCCGGGCCCATGACGCGCTGGAAGCGCCCGAGCAGGAACACCACGCCGCGTTCGTACTCGCGCAGGATGCGAATCGACGCGATGACCAGGACGATGATCAGCGCCAGGAATCCGAGTCCGAAGTTCAGCATGCCGTTCTCCTCGTCTAGAGCGGGTCGGCGCTCGCGCGCGTCGCGTCGAGCACCAGGCCGTGGACCGCCGTGATGCGCAGCCGTTCCCCGGTGCGCAGCGGCCCGTCGGCGCGCACGCGCCAGCGCTCGCCCTGCACGCGCGCCCAGCCTTCGCCGCTGATGTCCTCGAGCGCCTCGCCCGTTGCGCCCAGCAGGTACTCGCGCCCGCTCACCACCGGGCGCGTGCGGTTCTTCACCAGCATGCCGACCACCAGGAACAGGAAGGCCGCGCTGGCCATCGTCACGCCCGCGATCAGCGTGTAGGGAATCTCGAATTGCGGCACGTCCGTGTCCAGCAGCATGATCGAGCCGATGACGAAAGCCACCAGCCCGCCCACGGCGAGCGCGCCGTGCGTCGCCACCCAGAGCTCCGCCGCCATGAAGGCGATGCCGAGCAGCAGGAGCGCGAGGCCCGCGTAGTTCACCGGCAGCAGCTGGAACGCATACATGGCGATGAGAATGCAGATCGCGCCCACCACGCCGGGCAGGATCAGGCCCGGGTTGGAGAACTCGAAGATCAGCGCGTAGATGCCGAGCAGGATCATCAGGTAGGCGACGCTCGGGTTGGTGATCACGCGCAGCACGTTGGTGCGCCAGTCGGGTTCGATCTCGGCCACCTCGGCGCCCGCGGTGGCGAGCTTGCGCTTCTCGCCCGCCGCTTCCACGGTGCGCCCGTCCAGCGCCTTGAGCAGCGCCGGCACGCTGTCGGCCACCACGTCGATGACCTTGATGCGCTTCGCCTCGGCGGCCGACAGGCTCACCGCCTCGCGCACCGCGCGTTCGGCCCAATCGGCATTGCGGCCCCGCAGCTGCGCGAGGCCGCGGATGTAGGCGGCGGCGTCGTTGGTGACCTTGCGCATCATCGTGTCGCCGGCGGGCGCGGCGCCCTTCTTCGCGTCCTTGCCGGAGGGATCCGGCTTGTCGCCTCCGGCGGGCGCGCCGATCGCCACCGGCGAGGCGGCGCCGAGGTTGGTG
Organism: uncultured Enterobacteriaceae bacterium; assembly: GCA_964484035.1. Classification (GTDB taxonomy): domain Bacteria; phylum Pseudomonadota; class Gammaproteobacteria; order Burkholderiales; family SG8-39; genus JAABQT01. The sequence continues at coordinate 2,906 of CAZAEG010000035.1, forward strand.
GCCGGCGCCATCGCCGCAATGTGCGCGGCATACAGGATGAATGTGCCGGCGCTCGCTGCGCGCGCGCCCGACGGTCCGACCCAGGCCACCACCGGCACTGGCGAGGCGAGGATGTCGCGAATGATGTCGCGCATCGACGTGTCGAGGCCGCCCGGCGTGTCCAGGCGCAGCACCACCACGGGCGCGCCCTGCTTGGCGGCGCTCTCCAGGCTGCGGCCGACGAAATCCGCGGTCGCCGGGCCGATCGCGCCCTCGATCGAAATGAGCGCGACCGGGGCCGGCTGCGCCAGCCCCGGGGCGAGCACGAGGGTTGCGGCCAGCAGGAAACTCCGTGGGCCCATGGATGGACTATAAACCCATATCCGCCGCTACAATCGAGCCAGACCCCCCGCCCCAAGGAAACTCGGCCATGAAGAGCGTGGCGCAAGTCCTCAAGTCCAAGCCCCGGCAGACCGTCGAGGCCGTCGCACCCTCGACGTCGGTGTTCGACGCCGTCAAGCTGTTGGCGGAGAAGAACATCGGCGCGCTCCTGGTGCTGGACGGCCAGAGAATCGCCGGCATCGTCACCGAGCGCGACTACGCCCGGAAAATCGTCCTCCTGGGCCGCTCGTCCAGGGAAACCACCGTCGGCGACATCATGTCCTCCCCGGTGATGTACGTGCGCCCGGACCAGACCAACGAGGAATGCATGGCGCTGATGACCGACAACCGCATGCGCCACCTGCCGGTGGTGGACCAGGGCAGGCTGGTCGGCCTCATTTCCATCGGCGACCTGGTGAAAGACATCATCTCCGAGCAGAAATTCATCATCGAGCAGCTCGAGCACTACATCGCCGGCGACCGGGCCTGACACGGGCGTGAAGCGGGAAGCACCCCCGGCCGACGCCATCGTCATTCGCGGCGCGCGCCAGAACAACCTCAAGAACCTGACGCTGACGCTCCCCGCGGGCGAGCTGATCGTGGTGACGGGCGTCTCGGGCTCGGGCAAGTCCTCGCTCGTCTTCGACACGCTGTACGCCGAGGGCCAGCGCCGCTACGTCGAGACCTTCAGCCCTTACGCGCGCCAGTTCCTCGAGCGCATGGACAAGCCGCAGGTGGACGCCGTGGAAGGCATTCCGCCGGCCATCGCCATCGACCAGACCAACCCGGTGCGCACCTCGCGCTCCACGGTCGGCACGATGACCGAGCTGAACGATCACCTGAAGCTGCTCTACGCGCGCGCGGCGCGGCTGCATTGCCGCGGCTGCGGCAAGCCGGTGCGCCGCGACACGCCGCAGTCCATCTGCGCGGCGCTGCCGCAGGAGCGTGTGACGCTCACCTTTCCGGTACCGGTGCCGAGGAACTTCACCGAGAAGGAGGTCGAGGCGCTCCTGCAGCGCCAGGGCTACACCCGGCTGCGCTCGCGCTCGAAGACGCTGATCGAGGTCGTGCAGGACACGGTGACGCCGGGCAGGACGGAAGAATCCCGGGTGATGGATGCGATCGAGTCGGCCCTTCGATTCGGGCAAGGGCGGCTCAGCGCGTACGCCAACGGCATCGACGGTTTGGATTCTGATAGATCTCCCGACTTGGCCGGAAGAATCACCCGGCCAAGTCGGGAGACCATGGGAAAAACAACGGAGGCACTGCGCTTCTCGACGTCTTTGCATTGCCCGAGCTGCGACATCGCGTATTCGGACCCCAGCCCGGCGCTGTTCTCCTTCAACTCGCCGCTGGGCGCCTGCGACACCTGCCGCGGCTTCGGCCGCGTGATCGGCGTCGACTACGGGCTGGTGATCCCCGACGAGTCGAAGACGCTGCGCGCGGGCGCGATCCGGCCGTGGCAGACGCCGAGCTTCAAGGAGTGCCAGGACGACCTGGCGAAGTACGCGAGGAAGCGCGGCGTATCCCTCGACGTGCCCTGGCGCGAGATGACGGAGGCGGAGCGGCGCTGGGTGGTCGACGGCGACGACGGCTGGGTGAGCTGGAAGAAGTCCTGGCCGGGCAAGTGGTACGGCGTGGCGCGCTTCTTCAAGTGGCTGGAGTCCAAGGCCTACAAGATGCACATCCGCGTGCTGCTCTCCAAGTACCGCGCGTACACGCAATGCACGGCCTGCAACGGCACGCGGCTCAAGCCCGACGCGACGCTGTGGCAGCTCGACGGCAAGTCGATCCACGAGCTGATGCTGCTGCCGGTCAGCGAAGTGCAGCGGCGGTTCGCGACGCTCGCGCTGCCCAGGCCGCTCGACGAGGCCACCGAGCTCCTGCTCGGCGAGATCCGCACGCGGCTCGCGTATCTCGGCGCAGTGGGCCTCGGCTACCTGACGCTCGACCGGCAGTCGCGCACCCTCTCCGGGGGCGAGGTGCAGCGCATCAACCTGACCACCGCGCTCGGCACCTCGCTGGTCAACACGCTCTTCGTGCTCGACGAGCCTTCCATCGGCCTGCACCCGCGCGACATGGGGCGCGTGATCGACGTGATGAAGAAGCTGCGCGACGCCGGCAACTCGCTGGTGGTCGTCGAGCACGATCCGCAGATCACGTGCGCCGCCGACCGCATCCTCGACATGGGGCCCGGGCCGGGCGAGCGCGGCGGCGAGATCGTGTTCTTCGGCGACCCGGCGGCGCTGCGCGACACGAACACGCTCACCGGGCAGTACCTCTCGGGACGCCGGCGCGCCGAGGCGCCGCGCGCGCCGCGCCCGCCGGCGAAATTCCTGCGCCTCGCGGGCGCGGCCGAACACAACCTGAAGCACCTCGACGTCGCCTTTCCGCTCGAGCGCCTGGTGTGCGTGACCGGCGTCTCCGGCTCGGGCAAGTCCACGCTCGTGCAGGACGTGCTCTACGCGGCGCTGCGCAAGGCGCAGGGCAAGCCGACCGAGACGCCCGGGCGGCATCGCGCGCTCGATGGCGCGGAGCGCATCGGCGCGGTCGTCATGGTGGACCAGTCGCCGATCGGCAAGACCACGCGCTCCAATCCGGCGAGCTACGTCGGCGCCTTCGACGCCATCCGCGATCTGTACGCGAAGGCACCGGTGGCGAAGGAGCGCAAGTACACGGCGGGCACCTTCAGCTTCAACTCCGGCAACGGCCGCTGCCCGGCCTGCGGCGGCAACGGCTTCGAGCACGTCGAGATGCAGTTCCTCTCGGACGTCTACCTGCGCTGCCCGGACTGCGACGGCAAGCGCTACCGGCCCGACGTGCTCGAAGTCACGCTGCGCGGCAAGAGCATCGCCGCTGCGCTGGAAATGACGGTGTCGGAGGCGGTCGCCTTCTTCAGGGACGACGCCGAGATCGTCGCCAGGCTGCAGCCGCTGGCCGATGTCGGCCTCGATTACCTGCGCCTCGGCCAGCCGGTGCCCACCCTTTCCGGGGGCGAGGCGCAGCGGCTGAAACTGGCGAAATATTTGGGGACAGACCCCAGGGGGTCTGTCCCCTCGCAGCAAACGCTGTTCCTGTTCGACGAACCCACCACCGGCCTGCATTTCGAGGACATCTCGAAGCTGCTGCAGGCCTTCCGCAAGCTGCTCGCCGCCGGCCACTCGCTGATCGTCATCGAGCACAACCTGGACGTGATCCGCTCTGCCGACTGGATCCTCGAGCTCGGACCCGAGGGCGGCGACGCCGGCGGCCGCCTCGTCTGCGAGGGCACGCCCGACGAGGTGATGAGGCACGAAACCTCGCACACCGCCAAAGCCCTGCGCGACTATGAAATGGTGACAGTCCCCATTATTTCGCAGAGCGGAATAATGGGGACTGTCACCAATTCCATACGCATTCATAACGCGCGCGAGCACAACCTGAAGTCGATCGATGTCGAGATCCCGCGCCAGCGCTTCACCGTGGTGACGGGTGTCTCCGGCTCGGGCAAGTCGACGCTCGCCTTCGACATCCTGTTCGCCGAGGGCCAGCGGCGCTACCTCGAATCGCTGAACGCCTACGCGCGCCAGTTCGTGCAAGTGGCCTCGCGCCCCGACGTCGACGCCATCTACGGCATCCCGCCCACCGTGGCGATCGAGCAGCGCACCAGCCGCGGCGGCCGCAAGAGCACGGTGGGCACGCTCACCGAGATCCACCACTTCCTCAGGCTGCTGTTCGTCAAGCTGGGCACCCAGCACTGCCCCGACTGCGACGTGCCGATCGAGCCGCAAAGCGAGGACGCCATCGTCGCCCGCCTGATGAAGGCGTACCGCGGCGAGACGGTGGTGATGCTTGCGCCGCTGGTCGTCAATCGCAAGGGCGTGTACACGGATCTCGCGAAGTGGGCGACCTCGAAGGGCTACAAGCAGTTGCGCGTGGACGGCAAGCTGCTTCCCGTGCGTCCATTCCCGCGCCTCGACCGGTTCAAGGAGCACACGATCGAGCTGCCGGTCGGCTATGCCAAGGCGACGCCGAGGAACGAGCGTGAGCTGCGCGAACGCCTGGCGACGGCGCTGGAGTACGGCAAGGGCGTGGTGCACGTACAGGCCGGAAAGCATGTCCACGTGTACTCCACCAAGCGTGCTTGCCCCTCCTGCGGCCGTAGCTTCCAGGAACTGGACCCGCGCCTGTTCTCCTACAACTCGCGCCACGGCTGGTGCCAATCCTGTGTCGGCACCGGCCTGCAGCTAAAAGACGTCGGCTGGGACAAGGAACGCTCGCGCACCGGCCAGGAGGACCACGTGCTCGATTCCTGGCTCGAATGGCTGGAAGTGGACGAGGCCTGCCCGGCGTGCGAGGGCAAGCGCCTCAACCCGGAAGCGCTCGCCGTGCGCTGGCGCGGCCGCAATATCGCCGCCTATGGCAACGAACCGGTCGAGCGCCTCGCCGCGCTGTTCGAGGGCGTGAAGCTCGAAGGCCGCGAGCGCGAAATCGCGCGCGACCTGCTCGCCGAGCTGAAGAGCCGCCTCGGCTTCCTGAAGGAAGTCGGCCTCGCCTACCTCGCGCTCGACCGCTCCGCCCCGACCCTCTCCGGCGGCGAAGCGCAGCGCATCCGCCTTGCCGCGCAACTGGGATCGAACCTGCGCGGGGTGTGCTACATCCTCGACGAGCCGACCATCGGCCTGCACCACCGCGATAACCGGATACTCCTGGATGTCCTCGAGAAGCTCGAAGCCAAGGGCAACACCCTGGTGGTCGTGGAGCACGACGAGGACACCATCCGGCGCGCACACCACGTCATCGACCTCGGTCCCGGCGCGGGCAAACAGGGCGGACGCGTCATCGCCGAAGGCACCGCAGAAGAACTGATGCAGCAGCCGGACTCGATCACCGGCAGATTCCTTGCCAACCCCCTGCGTCACCCGCTGCAGCCGCGGCGCAAGGTGGCGAAGGACGCGCCCGCCCTCGAGATCGCGGGCGCGCGCCTGCACAACCTGAAGAACGTCAACCTGCGGCTGCCGCTCGCTCGCCTCACCGCCATCACCGGCGTGTCGGGCTCGGGCAAATCCACGCTCGCGCGCGACGTGCTGCACGACAGCCTGAAAGCGGGCGGCCCCGTCGGCTGCAAGGCGCTCAAGGGACGCAAGCTCGTGGAGCGCGTGCTCGAAGTCGACCAGGCGCC
>CAZAEG010000036.1:0-2600 GCA_964484035.1 uncultured Enterobacteriaceae bacterium
CACGCGCACCGGGTTCCTGACCTTCATCGCCTTCCTGCTGATCGCCAAGGGCCTGCCCGCGGGCTGGGCGGTCGCCGCGGTGCCGCTGGTGCTGGCCGGCGGCATGGCGGGCAAGCTCGCCTGCGGCGTGCTCGCGGAGCGTATCGGCGTGGCACGCATGATCGTCGTCACCGAAACCGGCACCGCCGCCGGCATCTTTGCCGCGCTCGCGCTTCCAGCCGCCGGGGCGCTCGTGCTGCTGCCGCTCGTCGGCGTCGTACTGCAGGGTACCTCGTCGGTGCTCTACGCCACGATCGGCGAATACGTCAAGCCGGAGCGGCTGTCGCGCGCGTTCGGCCTGTTCTATACGGTGGGCTCGGTCTGCGGCATCGCGGCGCCGCTCGCTTTCGGACTGCTCGGGGACCGGCTCGGCGTGCATGTCGCCATTGCGGCGCTCGGCGGCACGGTCTTGCTCACTTTGCCTCTCGTCGCGGTGCTGCGGCCGCGATCATGACGCCGGCTTCGCGCAGAACGACGAGCGCGTCAACGCCGACCACGCCGTCGGCCTTGACGATGAGGGGGTTGATCTCCGCTTCGGCGACCTCCGGTTTCGCGGCGAGCTGCGAGAAGCGGACCACGGCTTGCGCGAGCGCTTCGAGGTCGCCGCGCGGCGCGTTGCGGTAGCCGCGCAGCGGCTCGAAGCCGCGCACTTCGGCGATCATCCCGCGCGCTTCCTCGAGAGTCACCGGCGCCAGGCGCAGCGCGAAGTCGCGGTAAAGCTCGGCGATCGTGCCGCCGGCGCCCACGAGCACGAGCGGGCCCACCTGGGGATCGACGCGATAGCCGAGGATCGCTTCGCCGAGGCCCTGCTGCATGGTGGCCGCGACGACGCCGTCGATGCGCGCCTGCGGGCGCGCGGCACGCACGCGCTCGAGCACGCGCCTTGCGGCTGCGGCCGCCTCCCGCGCATCGCGCAGGCCCAGCTCCACGCCGCCGACCTCGGTCTTGTGCTCGATGTCGGGCGAGTCGATCTTGATCGCCACCGGGAACGGGATGGTGATCGGCTCATCGGGCGTGCGCAGCCGCTGCGACGGCGCCTGCGGAATCTCGAACGCGGCGGCCGCGGGCGCAGGCTCGGTGCGCGGCGCGCGCCACGAGAGGAGCGCGGCGAGCGCATCGGCGCAGGACTCGGGCGTGCGGAAGGCGGCGATGCCGGCCCGCGCCAGCAGTTGCAGCGAGGCCGGCGCCTCCGGCGCGAGAAATACGGCAAGCGCCTTGTCCAGATGCTTGCGACGCGCTTCCAGGATCGGCTCGATCGCGAGCTGCGGGTGGAACTGCGCCGAGGAGCCCACCGCGGCGAGCACGGCGTCGCAGTGATCGGAGCCGAGCAGGGCTTCGAGCACCGGCCCGTACACGTTCGCGCGCGTCCCGGCGAGCGTCAGGTCGATGAGCGGCGAGTCGGCGACGCGCACGCCGAGCGCGCGGATGCGCTCGACGAGCGCGGGCGGCGGCGGCACGAGCTCCGCGCCTGCGGCGCCCAGGGGATCGGCGACCACGGCCGCGCCGCCCCCGGTCGTCGTCATCGCCGCCACGCGCCTGCCGCGCGGGGGGCGCTGGCCGATCGCGAGCTGCGCAGTCTCGATCAGCGCTTCGAAGTTGCGCACGCGCAGGATGCCGGCGGCGGCCAGGAAGGCGTCCGCTGCCCGGTCATCGCCCGCGAGCGCGCCGGTATGCGAGCGCGCAAGCGCCTCGCCCGCGCTCGAGCGCCCGAGCTTGTAGGCGATGACGGGCTTGCCGGCGTCGAAGGCGCGGCGCGCCGCGCGCGCGAGGCGCCTGGCATCCCGCAGCGTCTCCAGGAAGAGCAGAATCGCGCCGGTCTGCGCGTCGTCGACGAGCAGCTCCACCAGCTCGCCCACCGAAAGATCGGACTCGTTTCCGACCGACACCAGGCGCGAGAAGCCGGCGCCGCGCGCCGCGCCGCGCGACAGCAGCGCGCCCATCAGGCTGCCGGACTGCGACACCACCGCCAGCGGCCCGACCGGCAGGCGCTCCAGCTCGAGCGACGCGTTCACGGTCAGTGCGGTCGTGGGCGACGTGCTCACCAGGCCGATGCTGTTCGGTCCGATCAGGCGCGTGCCGGCGGCCTGCGCCGCGGCGACGAGGCGTGCCTCGGCCGCCCGTCCCGCCTCGCCGGTCTCGCCGAAGCCGTCGGTGAAGATGGTGACCACCGGCACCCGCCGGGCGAAGCACTCCGCGCATGCGGCCGGAACGTCCGCGGGCGGCACCATGACGAAAGCATGGTCGATGTCGCCCGGCGCCTCGGCAAGGCTCGCATAGGCGCGCTCGCCGAGCACCTCGCGGCGCGTGGGGTTGATCGGGACGACGAGTCCCGCGTAGCCGTGCTTGCGCAGAAAGCGCTGCGGCCGCGCGGTGTTCTTCGCGGGATCGCCCGAGGCGCCGAAGAGCGCGATGCCGCGCGGCGCGAACAGGGCGCGGAAGAGCTCGCCGCTCACGGCCGCTGCGGGAAGCTGCGCCCGAAGATGCCCTCGGCGATGCGGTTCTTCATCATCTCGATGGAGCCGCCGGCGATCATCCAGCCGCGGCAGCGGCGCAGGCAGTAC
>CAZAEG010000037.1:0-7753 GCA_964484035.1 uncultured Enterobacteriaceae bacterium
CCGATGACCTCGTCGGCGTTGCGAAAGCGCGCATCGCGGTCCTTCTCCAGCAGCTTGTCGAACAGGCGTTGGTAGCGCTCCAGGCGCGCGGGAAGCGCGGGCGGTTGCGTATTCAGGTGGTGCAGCGCCACTTCCACCGCGGTCTCGCCCTCGAACAGGTGCGCACCCAGCATCATCTGGTACAGCAGCACGCCCGCGCTGTAGATGTCGGTGCGCAGATCGAGCGCCCTGCCCTGCACCTGTTCCGGGCTCATGTAGCGCGGCGTGCCGAGGATCTCGCCCTTGTTGGTCTGGTCGATGGAGTCGATGTGCTTGGCGATGCCGAAATCAACGATCGCCAGGCTGCCGTCGGCGCGGAACATGAGGTTCTGCGGCTTCAGGTCCCGGTGCAGGATGCCCTGCTCGTGGATATCGCCCAGCGCGAACATCAGCTCGCGGAAGATGCGCAGCGCCTCCTCGGGCGGCAGCGCCTTGCCCGCCAGGCGCTTGTTGAGATCGCCCCCGTCGAAGAACTCCATCACCAGGTAGGCGTTGTCCTCGGACACGCCGTGTCCGTGAATGCGCGCCACGTGACGCGTGCGGATGCGCTCGACGAGGTTGTACTCCTCGATGAAGCGCGCCAGCGAGCGCTTGTCCTGCGTGACTTCGCTGCGCAGGATCTTCACCACCAGCGGCTCGTCGTCCGACTCGCGCGAGGCCAGGTACACGCGCGACATGCCGCCTTCGCCGATCAGCCGCAGCACCTTGATGCCCGGGATCCTGACGCGCGCGCCGAGGATATGGCCCTCCATGCGCGCGGCGATCTCGGGCGGCACGGTCTTCTCGATCCTGTCGTGCGCCACGTCGCGGATGGCGGTGATCAGGCGCTCCTTGGTGAGCTCCTGCTTGCGCTGGTACTCGTCGGCGCCGGCCTTCATGGCGCGCACGGCGATGATCTCGTTGCCCGCGCCGGTGAGGAAGATGATCGGCGGGCAGTCGGGCCGCTTCTTGAAGTCCACGAGCCATTGCAGCCCGTCGCCGCGCCCGAGCATGTAGTCGAGAATGATGACGTCGTAGGCGCCGAGCGCGAAGTTGGCGCCCGGCTTGTCGCGCTCGAGCGGGTCGTACTCCTCGACCTCGCCGCCCGGCCATTGCTGGCGGATGTAATGCACCAGCAGGTTGCGCAGATCGGGATCGTCGTCGATGACCAGGACTCTCACGCCGAGGCCTCCGCCGCCGCCTGCACCGCGAACACCGGGATGGGCTCGGAGCGGCCGCGAAGCGCCACGTCGCCGCGCCCGTCCACGCGATGGCCGGAGAGCAGGTGGCGGATGCGCTCGAACACCGGCCCGCAGACCAGCACTTCTCCCGCCGCGGCCATCTGCATGAGCCGCGCCGCCGTGTTCACCGGATTGCCGATGATGGTGTAGCTCGCGTAGTGCTCGGAGCCGACATTGCCGATGATGGCCTCGCCGGCGCAGATGCCGACGCCCACGCCCAGTTCGAGCCCGACGCGCTCGTGCCACGCCGCCGCCACGGGCGCGAAGCGACCGACCATCTCGAGCGCCGTGCGCCAGGCGCGCTCGGCGGCGTCGGGTTGCGGGAAAGGCACATTGAAGCCCACCAGCAGGCTGTCCCCGGCCATGTTGAAGATGGTGCCGTCGTGCTGGTAGGCGGCGTCGGTGAGGATGCCGAAGTACTCGTTGAGCATGCCGACCACCTCGCCCACCTCGTTCTTCTCGGTCAGGCGCGTGAAGCCGCGCAGGTCGGCGAACAGCGCCACCAGGTTGGTGCGCTGGGCGCGGCCCTGGAACGGGTCGCCCTGCTCGCCGGCGGCCTCGGCGATGCGGTCCGCCAGGCGCGGCGAAATGTAGCGCGAGAACGCCTTGCGGATGGCTTCCTTGCGCTGCACCTCGGCCGTCAGGCGCCGGCTTTCCAGCTCCTTGCGGGTGTCGTGCAGGCGGCGCAGCGTCTTCACGCGCGCAATCAGCTCCTCCCGTCTTATCGGCTTGGAGAGAAAGTCGTCGGCGCCCGCCTCGATGCCTCGCACGCGGCTCTCGCTGTCCTCCAGCGAGGTGACCAGGACAACGGGGATGAGCGCCGTCGCCTCGTCGCCCTTCAGCTGGCGGCAGACATCGAATCCGCTTGCCCCGGGCATCATGACGTCGAGCAGCACCAGGTCGGGGGAGGTCGCGCTGACGAGCGACAGCGCGGCGGCGCCGTCGGCGGCGGTCTCGACCGCCATGCCTTCGCTCTGCAGCAGTCGCGCGAGGTAACCCACCATGTCGGGGTCGTCGTCGACCACCAGCACGCGATACTCCGGCTGCGCGGGACGCGCCTTGCGCCCCCCGGCCCCTTCACTCATAGACCACCTGCACTTTGGACAGGTAGTCCGCGTATTCGCCAATGCACGCCTCGATGGCGCCGCGGTTCGCGGCGCGTGCGCCATCCTCGATGCGCTTGCCGATCTCCGAGACCGTGGTGAAGCCGTAGGAGGTGCCGACGCCCTTCATGCGGTGTCCGAGATGGTGCAGCTGTTCGAAGTCTTCGCGCGCCAGCGCGCTGCTCAGCGACTCGAGCTCCTTGTGCCGGTTCGTGAAGAACACGGGAATCAGGTCCGCCAGGTCCTTGGCGACGGTGACGGTAGGTTTGGAGTTTTTCATTTGGCGGACGATTATAAGGGTTGAGCCGCGGCCTGATGCTGCGGAATGTCAAAGCCGGTCAGAGGCTTAGGCGGCTCAGTGAAAATCGCGCGACGGCGCGAGGAGCCGTCCCAGCAGCGCGCTGCGGTCGCTCAGCCGCTCGGCGATCAGATGCACGACCTCGCCGTCGCGCTCGATTCTGCCTTCGACCGCGAGCAGCCGTGCGCCCAGCAGCTCGCGGCGCTGGCGCTCGATGAGATCGCGCCAGACCACCACGTTCACGCACCCGGTCTCGTCCTCGAGGGTCACGAAAACCACGCCGCTCGCCGTGTCCGGGCGCTGGCGGCAAGTCACCAGTCCCGCGGCGCGCGCCCGGCGGCCGTGCGCACGGGCGTGGACCGCCACCGCCGGCAGCAGGCCCAGGCGGCTCAGGCGCGGGCGCAGGAGTGCCAGCGGATGCCGGCCGAGGCTCACGCCGAGGCTCGCGTAGTCGGCGACGATGTCCTCGCCCTCGCCGGGCGGCGGCAGCGCGAGGGCCGGCTCGTCGATGGACGTCCCGCGCAGCACGCCCGTCGCCTGCGCGATTCCCGCTGCGGCCCAGTGCGCCTGGCGCCGGTGCCCGGCGAGCGCGGCGAGCGCGCCGCCCGCCGCCAGGCACCTGAGGTCGCGCCGGCCGAGCGCGGCGCGACGCGCGAGATCCTCCACCGAGGCGAACGCGCCTCGCGCCCGTGCCGCGACGATCTTCGCCCCCGCGCCTTGCGCCAGTCCGCCGACCCTGCGCAGTCCCAGGCGCAGCGCGCCGCCTTCCAGCGTGCAGTCCCAATCGCTCGCGCCGACGTCCGGCGCTCGCACCTCGACGCCGTGGCGCCGCGCGTCCTGCACGAGCTGCGCGGGCGCGTAGAAGCCCATCGGCTGGCTGTTGAGCAGCGCCGCGCAGAATGCCGCCGGATGGTGGCACTTCAGCCAGGCGGAGACATACACCAGCAGCGCGAAGCTCGCCGAGTGCGACTCCGGAAAGCCGTACTCGCCGAAGCCGAGAATCTGGCGGTAGAGGCTTTCCGCGAACTCGCGCCGGTAGCCGCGCTCGAGCATGCCCTGCACCAGGCGCTGCTCGAAAGGCTCGAGGCCGCCCTTGCGCTTCCACGCCGCCATCGAGCGCCGCAGCCGGTCGGCCTCGCCCGGCGTGAAGCCGGCCGCGACTACCGCGAGCTGCATGACCTGCTCCTGGAAAATCGGCACGCCGAGCGTCCTCTCCAGCACGCCCTGCACCGCCGCGCTCGGGTAGACCACCGGCTCCAGGCCGCGGCGCCGGCGCAGGTAGGGATGCACCATGCCGCCCTGGATCGGCCCGGGACGCACGATCGCCACCTCGATCACCAGGTCGTAGAAGCTCGCCGGCCGCAGGCGCGGCAGCATGCTCATCTGCGCGCGCGACTCGATCTGGAACACCCCGACCGTATCCGCCTTCTGGATCATGGCGTATACGGCCGGGTCCTCCGCGGGCACCTGGTGCATTTGCATGCCGAGGAAATCGAGCGCGCGGCGGATCGCTGAGAGCATGCCGAGCGCGAGGACGTCCACCTTCAGCAGCCCGAGCGCCTCGAGGTCGTCCTTGTCCCACTGGATCACGGTGCGCTCGGGCATGGCCGCGTTCTCGACCGGCACCAGCTCGGCGAGCGGCCCGCGCGAGATGACGAAGCCGCCGACGTGCTGCGACAGGTGGCGCGGGAAGCCCACCAGCTCGCCCGCGAGCGTCACGAGCCGCTCGAGCGCCGGGCTCGCCGGGTCGAGGCCCGCCTCGGCAAGCCGCTCGGGGAGCATCCGGCGCCCGTCCCACCAGGCGAGCGAGCGGGCCGCGCGCTCCACCTGCTGCGGAGCGAGACCGAGCGCCTTGCCCAGGTCGCGCACGGCGCTCCGCGGGCGGTAGCAGATCACGGTGGCGGCGAGCGCGGCGCGGCCGCGGCCGTACTTCGCGTAGATGTACTGAATCACCTCCTCGCGCCGCTGGTGCTCGAAGTCGACGTCGATGTCGGGAGGCTCGTTCCTCTCCTTGGACACGAAGCGCTCGAACAGCGTCTGCAGGCGCCCCGGGTCCACCTCGGTGATGCCGAGCGCGTGGCACACCGCAGAATTCGCCGCCGAGCCGCGGCCCTGGCACAGGATGCCGCGCCCGCGCGCGAAGCGCACGATATCGTGCACGGTGAGGAAAAAGGCTTCGTAGCGCAGCTCGGCGATCAGCCGCAGCTCGTAGTCGACCAGCGCTCTGACTTTCTGCGGCACGCCGTCCGGAAAGCGCCAGGTGAGCCCCTGCGCGGTGAGCTCGGCCAGCCAGCCCGCGGCTGTCTTGCCGGCAGGCACCAGCTCTCCGGGATACTCGTAGCGCAGCTCGTCGAGCGAGAAAGCGCAGCGCCCGGCGATGGCCACGCTCTCGGCGAGGAGCTCCGGCGGATAGAGCTGCGCCAGGCGCACGCGCGTGCGCAGGTGCCGCTCGGCATTGGGAAACAGGGCGCGCCCGCAGCGCTCGAGCGGCGTGCCCAGGCGAATGGCCGTGAGCGCATCCTGCAGCGGCCGGCGCGAGCGCAGGTGCATGTGCACGTCGCCGGCCGCCACCAGCGGCAGGCCGCTCGCGCGCGCGAGCGCGCGCAGGGAATCGAGCCGGGCGCGATCGTTCGGCCCGCAGTGCAGCTCCACGGCGATCCAGGCGCGACCGGGGAAATGCCCGGCGAGCCAGTGCGCGTCTCCCGCGAGCAGCAGCGCGAGCAGGCCGCTTGCGGCGCAGGCTTCGACATCGGCGCGCGCCAGGCGATACGTGCCTTTTCTCCCGCGCCTGCGCCCCGTCGTCATCAGGGCGCAGAGCGCCCCGTAAGACCGGCGGTCCGGCGCCAGCAGCGCCAGCCGCGTGCCGTCCTCGAGCCGCAGCTCGGCGCCGGCGATCAGCTTGAGCTTGTGCTCCTTCGCTGCAACGTGCGCGCGCACGATGCCCGCGAGCGAGCACTCGTCGGTGAGCGCGAGCGCCGAGTAGCCGAGCGCCGCCGCGCGTTCCACCTGCTCCTGCGGATGCGAGGCGCCCCGCAGGAAGGAAAAGCTCGACAGGCAGTGCAGCTCGGCGTACTCAGGCAAACAGTCCATGCAGGAACCAGCCTTCGCGCGCGCGATAGATCCAGGCGAGGGACGGGCCCCGTGCGGCGATGAAGTAGTCGCGTACCACGTCAGCGCCGTCCCACCAGCCCGACTCGATGCGCTCGGGCCCGGCGAGCAGCACGAAGTCGCCTTCGTCGAGCCGGCGCGGCGGCTCGAGCAGCCACAGCGGGCGCGGCCCGGGCGGCACTTCGTCCGCGGCCGCCGTGCCGGCGGCAGCCGCCCGCCAGGCGCGCTCGGGCCGATGCTCGGCGTGCGTCGCCAGGCCATGCACCACGGCGCCGCCCAGCCGCGCCTGCAGGCGTTCGGTGAGCCGCTCCCAGACCTCGGCCTCGCCGCGCGCATCGCCGAACAGGCCGGGCGAGGCGCCGGAGAGCGGCGTCAGCCCGGCGGCCTCGAGCCGGAGCGCTTGCGCCGGGCTTTTCAGGACGATCGCCTCCAGACGCTCGCGCAGCAGCCGCTGCCAGTGCTCGGTATCGCGATGCGGGGTGGCGGAACCGATTTCGATCGGCGTCGGCGGCCCGTCCCGATGCGACAGGCGCAGCGTGCAACCCCGCACCCCCGCTTGGCGGGCGGCGAGGAACCCTTCCAGCTGCAGCAGCAGCCGGCGCGCGGCAAACAGCACGCGCTCGGCCTCCATCACCGGCGCCGGCAGCTCGAGCTGCATGCTGAAGCGCTCGGGGGGTTGGAAAAAGACGCGCGGCTCCGGCGCCCGGCCGAGGGCCCGGTCGAGATCCCTGAGGAGCCCCTGGCCGAAACGCGCCGCGACCCCGGTGCGCGGCAGGCGCATCAGCTCGCCCAGCGTGCTGACGCCGATCCTGCGCAGCAGTGCGAGCGCCTCCGGCCCGGGATCGATCGCGCCGATCGGCAATCCCCGCAGCGTTTCTCCCCCGCCCTGCGCCAGCCAGAGCGCGGCGCGCGCGGTCGGACCGGCGGCGAGCAGCGCCTCGAAGCCGAGGTCGGCGACGCCGCTACGCAAGCGCGCCATGAGCCGGGCGGCGCCGCCGAACAGCCGCAGGCTGCCCTCGACTTCGAGCAGTACGCCCTGCGGGGGTTCGAGCGAGACTTTCGCGGTGAACTGGCATGCCCAGGAAGCGATCGCCTCGAGCGCCCCGGCTTCGGCGGCGGCATCGCGCTGCAGGATGCGCAATCGCGGCGCGAGCGCCCAGGCCGCCGTGAGTGCACTCCCCGGGCGCACGCCCAGAGCCTCGGCCGCGCCGTTGCAGACCAGCACCCGGCGGTTCTCTGCAACCGCCCAGGGCTCGTCCGCAGCCTCAGACGGGGCACGGCCGCGCAGCCTGGCTTCGAGGGGCAACCGGGGAAGGCAAAGCGCCACCCACAGCATGGACGGGTCTCGGGATCGGGACATGCAGGGGCGCGGCAAGCTGCGCGCCCCTGCGCTTGAGAATGCGCACGCTGAGCTGCCCGCCGTCCGGCACGAGCGCCAGCCGCAAGGGCGCGGGCGAAGATTCCTGCGCGGCCGGCAGCGGCCGGAACAGCAGGACGATGGCCGCGCCCGCCTCCGCCGCCAGAGCGAGCCGCCGCAACTCGCCGTAGCCCGACCGCGGCAGCCACATGAGCAGCGCCCGGCAGGCGCCCGCGCGCAGCACCTGCTCCGCGGCCCATAACGCATCCCGTCTGCCCGGCGCTCTCACCACGGTGAGCAATTCCAGGCGCAGGCCGGCGGCGGCAAGCGCCGGGGCATAAGGCAGATGCGGGGGCGCCAGCCAGGCGATGCGCCCCCGCGCGCGGGATAGCGCGGCGAGCGCGGGCAGCACGAGCTGCAGCTCGCCGATGCCGTGATTCGCGCACAGGATCTCGGTCAGCGCGCCGGCCGGCCAGCCGCCTCCCGGCAGCTCGCGGTCGAGCCCGGCATGGCCGCTCGGCTCGGCCCGTCCCTGGGACTGCACCACGCCCCCGCCGCGCCAGACGGGGTGGCGACGGAGAACGGCTTCGAGCGCTGCGGTCGGGACGGCCATGGGGGAACGGCTCCA
>CAZAEG010000038.1:0-2657 GCA_964484035.1 uncultured Enterobacteriaceae bacterium
GCGAAGGCACCGCGCTCGGCGACGCCATCGCGCTCGGCGTGGCGCGCCTGCGCGCCATGCAGCGCGACGAGCGCGTCATGCTCCTGCTCACCGACGGCTCGAGCACCGACGGCACGGTGACGGTGAGCGACGCGGCGCGCCTCGCGCGCCTGCACGGCGTGCGCGTGCACGCCATCGGCATCGGCGCGCCGCGCACCGGCCTCGATCCGCGCCCCGGCGAGGGGTTGGACGAGAACGCGCTCAAGCTCGTCGCCGCCGCCTCGGGCGGGCGCTACTTCCGCGCCGACGACCGCGCGGCGCTCGAGCGCATCTACGCGGCGCTCGAGGCGATCGAGCCCTCGGCGCTCGACGAGCGCCATTTCCGCCCGGCGAGCGATCTCTACGCCTGGCCGCTCGGCCTGGCGCTTGTGCTGGCGCTGGCGGCGCTCGCCGCCGGGATGCGCGAGGCGCGCCGATGATCGAGTGGCTGCGCCCCGGCTGGCTCCTCGCGCTGCCCATCGGGCTCGCGCTCCTCGCGGGGTGGTGGCGCGTGCGCACCGGCGCGGGGCCGTGGCGCCGGCACGTCGACGCGGAGCTGCTCGAGCACCTCGCCGGGCGCGCGAGCGCCTGGAGCGCGCGGCTCGCGCTAGGCCTCGCGGGCGCGACGCTCGTCCTCGCCTGCGTGGCGCTCGCCGGGCCGAGTTGGCGCGCGCAGCCGGCGCCGCTCTACCGCGACCTCAGCGCGCGCATCGTGGTGCTCGATCTGTCGCCGTCGATGGACGCGGTGGACGTGGTGCCGAGCCGCATCGAGCGCGCGCGCGCGGCGATCGTGACGCTGCTGCGCGAAGCCGCGGACGCGCAGCTCGGGCTGGTGGTGTTCGGCGCCGACGCCTTCACGGTGGCGCCGCTCATGAACGATCCGTCTGCGCTCGTGCATCTGCTCGCGAGCCTGCATACGGGCACGCTGCCGCGCGCCGGCAGCCGTCCCGACCTCGGGCTGGACATGGCACGCACGCTCCTCGAGCGTGCCGGGGCGGTGGCGGGCGACGTGATCCTGGTGGGCGACGGCGCCGGCGACGAGCGCACGCTGGTGGCGGCGCGCAGGCTGCAGGGCGCGGGATTTCCGCTCTCGGTGCTCGGCGTGGGCGCGCCGCACGGCGGGCCGGTGCGCCTGCCGAGCGGCGCGTTCGCCAGGACCGAGGGTAACGAAATCCTCGTCGCGCAGCCCGAGCTCGAGGCGCTCGAGCGCGTGGCGCGCGCGGGCGGCGGGCGCTTTCACCTGCTCGGGGCCGAGACGCCGCGCTTCGCGCGCGGCGCGCAGGCCTGGGCGGCCTCGCCTTCCGCGGGCGCGGGCGAATCGAGCGTGCGCCAGGACGGCGGCATCTGGTTCGTGCTGCTCGCGCTGCCGTTCGCGGCGCTGCTCTTCCGACGCGGCTGGCTCGCGGGGATCGCCGCGCTCGCGATCGCGCTGCCTCCCGAGCGGGCGCAGGCGTTCGAATGGCGCGACCTCTGGCTGCGCGCCGACCAGCAGGCGGCCGCGG
Organism: uncultured Enterobacteriaceae bacterium; assembly: GCA_964484035.1. Lineage (GTDB taxonomy): Bacteria > Pseudomonadota > Gammaproteobacteria > Burkholderiales > SG8-39 > JAABQT01. Next base: position 1,521 of record CAZAEG010000038.1, read on the forward strand.
AATTCGCCACCGGGCAGCTCGGCGCGCGCGAGCGGCTGCTGGACAAGCTCGGCCCGCAGTCGCCCTGGCGCGCGCCGCTCCTTTATCGCAGCGGGCGCTTCGCCGAAGCCGCGGTGCTGTTCGCCGCGCTCGACACCGCCGATGCGCACTACAACCGCGGCAACGCGCTCGCGCTCGAGGGGCGGCTCGAGGCCGCGCTCGCCGCCTACGGCGCCGCGCTCGAGAGGAGTCCCTCGATGCGCGACGCGCTCTTCAACCGCGCGCTGGTGCGCGAGGCGCTGGCCCGGCGCCGCGCCGAGGCGCAGCGCGGCGGCGAAGCCGAGCGCCGCGCGCCGGCGGGTGCGGCCGGCGTGCGCCGCGAAAGCGCTCTGACCCGGCGCGGCGCAGAGCCGCGGCCGGAGCCGGGAGAGCCGCAAGCGGGTTCCGGATCCGCGCCGGGGCAGTCGCAGGCCGGCACCGACCTCGCGCAAGCGCGGGGACAGCAGCAGAACGCGGTGCGGCCGGAGGACGCGCTCGACGCGGCGGAATCCAAGCGCCTCGAGGGCCTGCTCGCCGGCGTGCCGGACGATCCTGGCTCGCTCCTGGCGAACCGGTTCGCGCGCCAGCTGCGCATGCGCGGCTCGTGGCACCACGATACCGGGGGGCGCTGATGAGGGCGGCGCTCATCGTTTTCCTGTGCTGCGCGCTCCCGGCGCGCGCCGCGGACCTGTTCATCGAGGCCGAGCTGGTGCCGGCGAAGGTCTACGTCGGCGCCGAGGCGCGGCTCGTGCTGCGCCTGTATCGCGCGCCGGGCGTCGCCCACGGGACATTGCGCCCGCCCGCGCTGGGCGACGCAGGCGAGGTGTCGCTGCTCGGCGTGCGCACCTATTCGGCGCAGCGCTCCGGCGCCGTGTACGACGTGTTCGAGCGCTCGAACATCATCGTTGCCCGTCGCGCCGGGCGGCTCGTCGTGCCGGGCGCCTCGTTCGAGGGCGCATTGAGCTACGAGGTCTACAACCGCGCCACCGGCACCGTGCCGCGCACGGCGCGCGGTCCCGAATCCGTGCTCGAGGTCCTGCCGGCGCCGGCCGGGGCCGGCGAGCCGTTCCTGCCGGCGCGCTCGGTGACGCTGGAAGAGTCCTGGTCGCGCGACCCGGA
>CAZAEG010000039.1:0-4046 GCA_964484035.1 uncultured Enterobacteriaceae bacterium
AGCTGATGCCTGAGTGCACCCGCAGCGGCTGCTCCGGGGCGCGCACCGCCGCCATCCGTCCGTGCAGCGCGCCCATCGCGAGCACTGCGCGGTCCGCGTCGGGAAAGGCGCACATCACGCCGTCGCCCAGCGTCTTCACCAGGCGCCCGTCGTACGGCGGCAGCGCCGCCGCCACTCGGCCGTAGAAGATCTGCGTCAGGTCGCGCGCGGCCGCATCTCCCAGCTCGCGAAACAGGCGCGTGCTTTCCGCCAGATCTGCAAAAGCGATAGCTTGATCGCGTGTTTCTCTCAACGGAGCCTCTGCGGCGTTGGACATGCGGATGATACAGTCGGGGCGTAGAGACCAAAATGGCCCGGTCCAGCCTCAAGCGTCTGAACGAGCTGCTCGATCCGTATTTCGTCACGAATGGCCGCAGATTCCGCCTCGCGGACGTGGACCCGGGCGACACCGGCGGCCTGAGGTCGGAATTCAAGACCGAGGCGAAGGCGCTGCTCGCGCAGGGCGTGCGCTGGCTCGCCGACGAACAGGAGCGCCTCTACGCGCAGGACCGCTGGAGCGTGCTGCTCATCTTCCAGGCGATGGATGCCGCCGGCAAGGACAGCACCATCAAGCACGTGATGTCAGGGGTGAACCCGCAGGGCGTGCAAGTGCACACCTTCAAGAAGCCCTCCGACGAGGAGCTCGATCACGACTTCCTGTGGCGCTGCGCCAAGGCGCTGCCGGAGCGTGGCCGCATCGGCATCTTCAACCGCTCCTATTACGAGGAAGTGCTGATCGTGCGGGTGCACGAGGAGCTGCTGGCGCGACAGAAGCTGCCCGCGGGCATGGCGGGAAAGGGCCTCTGGCGCAAGCGCTACGAGAGCATCCGGGCATTCGAGCATCATCTGGCGCGCAACGGCTACCTGGTATTGAAGTTTTTCCTGCACGTCTCGAAGCGGGAGCAGAAGAAGCGTTTCCTCGCGCGGCTCGACGAGCCGCAGAAGCACTGGAAATTCTCGGCCGCGGACGCGCAGGAGCGCCGCCATTGGGACGACTACGCTCACGCCTACGAGCAGATGATCCGCGGCACGGCGGCGAAGCACGCCCCCTGGCATGTCGTTCCGGCCGACAACAAGTGGTACACGCGCCTGGTGGTCGCGGCGGCGATCGTCGCGGCGATGGAGCGCCTCGAGCTGCACTTCCCGCGCATGGACGCCGTGCGCCGGCGGGAGCTGGCGGCGGCGCGGCGCGCCCTGCTCCGGGAATGATCCGCATATAATCCGCGCCATGGGCAAGCTGGAGAAGCTGCAGGCCGCCTCGGCCACCGACCGCCAGGCGCGCGTCGACCTGGCGGCCGCGTTCCGCCTGGCGGCGCGCATGGACCTGCACGAGGGCGTCTGCAACCACTTCACGCTCATGCTGCCCGGCGGCGAGCGCTTCCTGCTGAACGCCTACGGCCTGCACTGGAGCGAGGTGAGCGCGTCCAATCTGCTCGCGCTCGACGCCAAGGGCGACGTGCTCGAGGCAGAGGGCGAAGCGGAGAAGACCGCGTTCTGCATCCACTCGCGCATTCACCTGGCCAACCCCAGGGCGGCCTGCGTCCTGCACACGCACATGCCGTATGCGACCGCGCTCACGCTCCTCGAGCCGGGGCGCCTGGAAATGGTGGAGCAGAATGCACTGCGCTTTGCCGACGACATCGCCTACGACGACACCTACAACGGCCTGGTCGTCGACGCCGCCGAGGGCGACCGCCTGGCGCGGGTGCTGGGCGACAGGCGCGTCATGTTCCTCGCCAATCACGGCGTGATCGTCGTCGGACCGTCGGTCGCCGAAGCCTTCGACCTGCTGTACTACCTGGAGCGTGCCTGCCGCCTGCAGGTGCTCGCGCGCGCGACCGGCCTGCCATTGCGCAAGGTGCGTCCGCAAGTCGTGCGCGAGACCTACCGCATGATCCTCGCCGACACGCCCAAATATGCCGGCGCCCATTTCGCCGCGCTCAAGCGCATCCTCGACCGCGAAGAGCCCGACTACGCGCGCTGACGCGGAAGTTCACGACGCCGTGCCGGACGACCTGCCGGCGATCCACGCCGTCTACGCGGTTCACGTGCTGCGAGGGCTCGGCTCCTTCGAGGAAGTGCCGCCCGACCTGGCGGAAATGCGCCGCCGCCATGCCGAGGTCACCGGCCGCGGACTGCCCTATCTGGTCGCGGCGCGGCGGGACGAGGTGCTGGGCTTCGGCTATTGCGCCCCGTACCGGGCGCGCTCCGCCTACCGCTATGCGCTCGAGGACTCCGTCTATGTCAGGGAGGAAAGCGCCGGCCAGGGCCTGGGCTCGAGAATCCTCGCCGAGCTCGTCGCGCGTTGCGAGCGGCTCGGCTACCGCCAGGTGATCGCCGTGATCGGCGACAGCGCCAACACCGCATCCATCGCCCTGCACGCGCGCTTCGGGTTCCTGCGCGTCGGCACGCTGCGCTCCACGGGCTTCAAGTTCGGTCGCTGGGTGGACAGCGTGCTGATGCAAAGGCCGCTGGGTCCCGGAGACGGCGCTCCGCCCGCTACTTGAGAAGCAGCGCAATGCCGCTGCCGGTGAGCAGCACCGCCACCACGCGCTCGAACTTCGCCTGGTCGAGGCGCGCGTGCCAGCGGTCGCCGACGAACATGGCCAGCACCATGACCGGAGCGAAGAGCGCCAGCGCCGCGATCGCCCGCCGATCGAACAACCCCAGGCTGCCGTAGCCGCCGGCGCGCACCAGCCCCAGGCACAGCAGCACCGAGGACATGCTGGCGCGAAAGCGCCGCTTGTCGAGCGCGAGCGCGCGCAGGTAGATGACGTAGAACGGTCCCGCCATGCCGCCGAAGAGCGTCGCCACCAGGCCGCCCGTGCCGCCGGCCGCGGCGGCGAGCGCCGGCGCCGGCAGGCGCCAGACGGGGCGGCGCGGCAGCAGGCTCCAGGATCCGTAGAGAATGATGAACGCAGCGAACGCCTTGACGAGCAGCGCCTGGTCGAGCGAGGCGAACAGCCACAGGCCCACGCCCAGACCGACGGCCGAGGGCAGTGCCAGAGCGCGCAGCGCGCGCCAGTCGACGTGGCGGAACTCCTGGAGCGACTGGCCGAAGGAGGCGAAGATGCCGAGCGTGGTGATCACCGGGATGACCACAGTGAGCGGCATGACCAGCGCAAGGAGCGGGATCGCCACCACGCCGGCGCCGAAGCCGGTCGCGCCGCGCAGCGTGTAGGCGGCGAACACCACCGCCGCGCAGAAGGCGAGCACCTGCGGGCTCGCCAGGGCGGAAAGCCCCTCGGAAAATCCGCTAAGCACCGATGATGACGACGACCTTGCCCTTCGCCTTGCGCGAGGCGAGCAGGTTCATGGCGTCGGCGGCTTTCTCCAGCGGGAACGTGGCAGACACGTGGGGCCTCAGCCGGCCCTGCTCGTACCAGCGCGCGAGCTGGCGCGCGCTTTCGGCGAACGCCTGCGGCTCGCGCCGCGTGAAATCTCCCCAGAACACACCCACCACCGCCGCGCCCTTGAGCAGCGGCAGGTTGAGTGGCAGCTTCGGAATCTCGCCCGCGGCGAAGCCGATCACCAGGTGACGCCCGCGCCAGGCGATGGAGCGGAACGCGGGCTCGGTGTAGGCGCCCCCCACCGCGTCGTAGATGACGTCCGCGCCCTTGCCGCCGGTAAGCGCCTTGATGCGCTCGCGCAGGTCCTCGAGCGCGTAGTTGATGGTTTCGTCGGCGCCGTGCTCACGGCACACGGCGAGCTTGTCGTTGCTCGAGGCGCAGGCGATGACGCGCGCGCCGAGCGCCTTGCCGATCTCGAGCGCCGCGACGCCGACGCCGCCGGCGGCGCCGAGCACGAGCAGGGTCTCGCCCGCCTTGAGCTGCGCGCGGTCGCGCAGTGCATGGTCGGTGGTGCCGTAGGTGAGGATGAACGACGCAGCCGCATCGAACCCCATGCCCTCGGGCATCGGCAGCAGTCGTGCGGCCTCGGTCTTCACTTCCTCGGCGAAGGCGCCGAAGGTGGTGAACGCGATCACCTTGTCGCCGGGCTTGACGTTC
>CAZAEG010000040.1:0-5621 GCA_964484035.1 uncultured Enterobacteriaceae bacterium
CGCTCGGCGCGCGCCTCGGCAACGCCGGCGCCATGTACAACCTCGGCGAGTGCTACCTCGCGGGCGATTGCGGCATCAGGATCGACCACGCGCAGGCGCTGCACTGGTTGCGCCGCGCCGACGCCTACGGCAACGGGGCGAGCACGATGGCCATCGCCGCGATGCACTGGGAAGGCCAGGGCGTGCCGCAGGACGACGCCGCGGCGGTCCGGCTGTGGCTGCGCGGCGTGCGCTCGGACGAAGCCGAGGTGCGCCGCGTGGCGCGGCACAACCTGATGCACCTGCTCGACGTGCGGCGCGGCGTGCCCGCGCTCGTGCGCAGCTCCAGTCACCCGGCGCTCGCCGCCGCCCTGTTCGGCGCCATGGGGCTGCTGCCGCTCATCGCCCTGGTGCTCGCGGTACGCGACGGCGCGCTCAGGCTCACGAGGCGCGCCGCCGCCGGGTCGCGCGTAATCTCCGCGCACGGCCTGCTTTGGCTCAGCGCGTGGGCCTGGCCGCCGCTCGCCGGCATGGGCCTCTGGGTCGCGTACGTGCTGGGCTACGTGCCCGAGTTCCTCATCCTGCTCGTGCTGTTCGTGCTGCTGTGCGTGCCGAGCGCCCTGATCCTGTACGTCATCGGCTCCGGGGAGTGGCGCGTCGACGTCGACGCCGCGCGGCTGCGCTACGGTCGCGGCGGCCTGACGCACGAGATTGCCTGGGCGCAGATCGCCACCGCGACGCGTGAAAGCGGCGTGATCCGCATCGTCACGCGCACCGGCCAGGTGCACGAGCTCGACAGCTGGCCGTTCGGCAACGCGCTGTGGCGCGAGATCGCGGCGCGCCGCAAACCGTAGCGCGCGAGGCCCGGGCTGCGTTAAAGTAGCCCGCTACTGGACATATATCCACCCCCCCTCCGCATGGCACCCCTGCTCGATTCGCCCCTCGCCATCGTCGACTTGGAGACGACCGGTGCGCACCCGGTGCACGACCGCGTCACCGAGGTGGCGGTGATCGAGGTCGAGGGCGGCGAGGTGCGCGACGAGTGGTCGACGCTCGTCAACCCCGAATGCGCGATCCCGGCGGCGATCCAGGCGCTCACCGGCATCACCAACGACATGGTGGCGGGCGCGCCGACCTTCGGCCGCCTCGCCGGCGACCTGCACGAGCGTCTCGCCGGCCGCGTGCTGGTGGCGCACAACGCGCGCTTCGACTACGGCTTCCTGAGGCAGGAGTTCCAGCGCGCCGGCCTGCAGTTTCGCGCCCGGACGCTGTGCACGGTGAAGCTCTCGCGGCGCCTGTACCCGGAGCACGCGCGCCACAACCTCGACAGCCTCATCGCGCGCCACGGGCTCGAGTGCCGCGCGCGCCATCGCGCGCTCGGCGACGCCGACGCGGTGTGGCAGTTCCTGCGCCTCGCCGCCGAGGAGCGCGGCGCGCAGGTGCTGGCGGTCGCCGCGCGCCAGGTGGCAAAGCAGCCTTCGCTCCCGGCGCACCTCGATCGCACCATGGTGGACGCGATCCCCGAGGCGCCCGGGGTGTATCTGCTCTACGGCGAGAACGGCACGCCGCTCTACGTGGGCAAGAGCGTCGACATGCGCGCGCGCGTGCTCTCGCACTTCGCCGACGATCTGCGCTCGCCGCGCGAGATGCAGCTCGCTCGCGAGGTGCGCCGCGTAGAGTGGCAGCGCACCGCAGGCGAGCTCGGCGCGCTGCTGCGCGAGGCCGAACTGGTGAAGGCGCTCCTCCCGGTCTTCAACCGGCGGCTGCGCCGGCCCGCGGACCTGTGCGGCTTCGCCTTCGACGCGCAGCGCCTGCGCCTGGTGCACGACTTCGACGCCGAGGGCATCGCGCACGTGCATGGCCTTTTTCGCACGCGGCGCGCGGCCTTGCAGGCGCTGCGCGGCCTCGCCGACGCGCACGGCCTGTGCCTGCAGGCCGTGGGTTTCGAGACCGCGAGAAAAGGCGCGTGCTTTCGCCACCAGATCCGGCGCTGCGCCGGCCTGTGCGCCGGCAAGGAGTCGGTGCACGCGCACCACGCGCGCCTCGCCGCCGCGCTCGCCGGCCTGAAGAACGCCGCCTGGCCCTGGCGCGGGCCGGTGGGCGTGGTGGAGGAAGACGCGGCGCGCGAGGCGACCGAGCTGCACGTCGTCAACCAGTGGTGCTACGTCGGCACCGCGCGCTCCGAGGACGAAGTGCCGGCGCTCGTCGAGGCGGCGCGCCGCCCGCGCTTCGACCTCGACCAGTACAAGATCCTCCTCCGGCACCTGACGGCGAAGCGCGCGCGCGTCGTGGAGCTCGCTTGCACGCCGAGCTGATGGTCCCGGGACTGCTGGCCGCGCCGCCCGAGCCGCGCCGCCCGGCGCTCGAGCTGCTGCTCGCGCGCGCGCGCGTGGTGTACAGCGATCCGGAAAGCGCCGAGTCCTGGCTCGGCCGCGCCTTCGGCCTCGAGCCGCTGCCCGCGGGCGCGCTCACCGCGGGCGCGCCGGGCTTCTGGCTGCGCGCCGACCCCGTGCACCTGCGCCTGCTGCGCGAGCGCATCGTCATCGTGCCTGTGTCCGGGCTCGCGCCCGAGCACGCGGCGGCGCTCGTCGACACGCTCAACCGCCACTTCGCCGGCAGGCACGAGTTCCGCGCGCCGCACCCGGACCGCTGGACGATGTCGAGCGCGCCCGCGCCGATCGACACGCCGCCTGCGCGCGAGCTCGCGGGCGAGGACCTCGCCGCGCGCCTGCCGGGCGCGCCCTGGCCGGCGCTCCTCAACGAGATCCAGATGGCGCTGCACGAGCACCCGGCAAACGCCGGGCGCGAGCTGGAAGTGAATGGCGTATGGCTGTGGGGCGCGGGCGAGCTGCCGCGCACGGCCACCGCCCCCTGGCGCTCGGTGAGCGCCGAGGACCCGCTCGCACTCGGCCTGGCGCGCGTCGCGCGCCTCGCGCACCGCACGCCGCCGGCTTCTGCCGGCGAGTGGCTCGCCGAGTTGCCGGCAGACGGACGTCACCTTGCCGCGTTCGACGCGCTGCACGAGCCGCTCGAAGCCGGCTGGTTCGCGCCGCTCCTCGCCGCGCTCCGACAAGGGCGCATCGGCATGCTGACGCTGCACGTGCCAGACGCCGGCTGCGCCTTCGAGGCCGCACGCTCGGACCTGCGCCGCTTCTGGCTCCGCCCGCGCCCGCTGGGGGGCCATGCGCATCGTTGAACGTCCCTACGACGAGGCCGACCGGCGCGCCCTCATCAACGCGGGGCTGCACCCGGTGCTCGCGCGCGTGTACGCCGCGCGCCGCATCCGCTCGGCCGCCGAGCTCGAGGACGACGTGCAGCGCCTCCTGCCGCCCGCCTCGCTCGCGCGCTGCGAGGAGGCCGCGGTGCTGCTCGCCGACGCCATCGCCGCGAAGAAGAAGCTCCTCATCATCGCCGACTACGACGCCGACGGCGCCACAGCCTGCGCCGTGGGGATGCGCGCCCTGCGCGCCATGGGCGCGGTGGTCGATTACCTGGTGCCCAACCGCTTCGAGCTCGGCTACGGCCTCACGCCCGAGCTGGTGGACATCGCCGCCGGCCGCCGGCCCGACCTCCTCATCACGGTGGACAACGGCATCGCCAGCGTCGAGGGCGTGGCGCGCGCGAGCGCGCTCGGCATCGCCACGCTGGTCACCGACCACCACCTGCCCGGCGCCGAGCTGCCGCGCGCGGCGTGCATCGTCAACCCGAACCAGCCGGGCTGCGGCTTCGCCTCCAAGGCGATTGCCGGCGTGGGCGTCATGTTCTACGTCATGCTCGCGCTGCGCGCCGAGCTCAGAAAGCGCGGCGCCTTCAAGGACGCAAAGGAGCCCAACCTGGCCGCGCTCACCGACCTCGTCGCGCTCGGCACCGTGGCCGACGTCGTGCCCCTGGATGCCAACAACCGCATCCTGGTCGCCGAGGGCCTGAAGCGCATCCGCGCCGGCCGCGCGCAGCCCGGGCTCGGCCAGCTGCTGCTCGCCGCGGGCCGCAGCCCGGCGCAGGCCGGGGGGTTCGATCTCGGCTTCATCCTCGGGCCGCGCCTGAACGCCGCCGGGCGTCTCGCCGACATGAGCCTCGGCATCGAGTGCCTGGTCACTGACGACGCGGCGCGCGCCGCCAACTGCGCGCAGGAGCTCGACCGCCTAAACCGCGAGCGGCGCAGGATCGAGGCCGAGATGCTCGAGCAGGCGCGCGCGGCGGCCGACGCCATCGCCGAGGCGCCGGGCGCGGCGGTCGCGCTCTACGATCCCGCCTGGCACCAGGGCGTGGTCGGCATCCTCGCCTCGCGCCTCAGGGAGCGCCTGCACCGGCCGGTGATCTGCTTCGCGCGCGCAAATGAGACTGAGTTGCGCGGCTCGGGGCGCTCGATCCCCGGCTTTCACCTGCGCGACTGCCTCGACCTCGTCGCCAAGCGCGCGCCGGGTCTGATCGTGCGCTTCGGCGGCCACGCGCAGGCCGCCGGCCTCACCCTGCGCGCGGCGGACCTGTCGCAGTTCAGCGACGCTTTTGCGAAGGCGGCCGAGGAAACGATGCCGCGCGAGGCGCTCACGCGCACGGTGGAGACCGACGGTACGCTCGAGCCGCAGCAGGTCTCGCTCGGGCTCGCGCAGCTGCTGGAGGCGCGCGTCTGGGGCCCGGGCTTTCCGGCGCCGCTCTTCTGCGATACATTCGCCCTCGAAAGCCAGCGCGTGGTCGGCGAGAAGCATTCGAAGCTGCAGCTCGTGAAGGACGGCCGCCGCCTGCAAGCCATGCGCTTCAACGCCCTCGATCCCCTCCCCGCGCGCTTTCGCGCCGCCTATCGCCTGAGCGTGAACGAGTACAACGGCATGCAGTCGGTCCAGGTGAACCTCGAGCACGTGGAGGCGCCGTGAGAACGCTCGCGCTGTCGCTGCTGTTCGCGCCGCTCGCGGCGCTCGGGCAAGACAAGCCGATGGATGCCGGCCCCTACGTGCCCTCGCCGCAGAGCGTGGTCTCCGACATGCTGAAGCTGGCCGAGGTCGGCCCGGAAGACTTCGTCATCGACCTCGGCTCGGGCGACGGCCGCATCGTGCGCACCGCCGCGCTCATCTTCGGCGCGCGCGGCTTCGGCGTCGAGATCAAGGACGAGCTCGTGCGCCAGTCGAACGCCGACGCCGAGCGCGAAGGCATCGCCGCGCGCGTGAAGTTCATCAAGGCGGATCTGTTCAAGACCGACATCTCTCCGGCCACCGTCTTGACGATGTACCTGCTTCCCGACACGGTGAACCTGCTGCGCGACAAGCTCCTCGGCGAGCTGCGGCCCGGCACGCGCGTGCTGTCGCACGATTATCCGCTCTCGGGCTGGATCCCGGAGAAGTACGTGCAGATGGACCTCGAGGACAAGGTGAAGATCAGCGGCGTGACGACGACGCTCATCTACCTCTACGTGGTGCCGGCGAAGGTCGAGGGGCGCTGGACGGCGAGCGTGCCCGGCGGCGCCCTGACCCTCAACCTGAAGCAGCAGATCACCCGGGTTTCGGGAACCGCCCGCACCGGCGGCAGAGACGTCGCGCTCGAAGACGTGAAGCTGCGCGGCGAGCGCCTGTCGTTCCGGCTTGCCGGGAAGACGTACAGCGCGCGGGTCAGCGGCGCCACGATCGAGGGCGAAATCGCGGGCGGCGGCG
>CAZAEG010000041.1:0-3502 GCA_964484035.1 uncultured Enterobacteriaceae bacterium
GCGGGCTGCGCTTCAGCCCCGCGCCTGCCTCCCCGGCGGCGCGGCGAACAGCGCCGCCGCGCTCCCGGCAAAAGCGAGCACGGCGAAGGTGGCGAGCGAAGCCGCGTAGTTCCCGGTCGCATCGCGCAGCGCCCCCGAGAGCACCGGCCCCAGGGCCTGCCCCGCGACCTGGATCGTCAGCGCCACGCCGCGGATCGCCCCGTAGCTCGAGCGCCCGAAGTAATCCGCCCACGCGATCGGCAGCATGGTGAGCAGCCCGCCGATCCCCAGGCCGAACAAGGCCGCGGCGCCGTAGGCAAGCGCGGCGCTCTGCACGTTCGCCATCAGCACGCAGCTCGCCGCGAGCGTCAGGCCCACCAGCGCGAGCGCGAAGCGCAGCGGCACGCGCCGCGGCCAGAAGCCGTAGGCGAATCCCGCGACCGCCGACAGCAGCGCGAACGTGCTGACCGCGGCGGCCGCCGTGGCGGGATCGAGGCCGCGCTCGATGAGCAGCGGCGCCTGGTGCAGGCTGATTCCCGCCTGCACCGGAAAGACGAGCAGCGTGTATAGCGACAGCAGCCAGAACGCGGGCGTGCCGAGCGCCTCGCCGCGCGAGAACTCGGGCTCCGCCGGCTGCGCCGCGCCGCCGCCCGCGCTCAGCGTCACGCGCGCGCCGTCCGGCCGCAGGCCGATGTCCTCCGGCCGGCGCACGTGCAGCACCCACGTCGGCACGAAGCCCACGAGCAGCACGGTCGCCCCGATCGCCACCCAGGCCGCGCGCCAGTCGCCCGCCTGCATGACGAAGTGCGCGATCAGCGGCATCGACACCAGGCCGCTCATGGTGACGAGCGTCGCCACGGACGTGGCGAACGCGCGCCGGCGCACGAACCAGTTGACGATCGAGCCGTGGATGCCGAGGTCGTAGGGCCCCGAGAACGCCATGCGCGCGGTGCAGTAGAAGACGAAGAACCAGGCGAGCGACTGGGTGAACGAGAGCAACAGCAGCGCAATGCCGGTGAGCAGCACCGCCAGGCCGAGCACCGCGCGCGCGCCGTTGCGGTCGAGGAACGCGCCGAGCGCGGGCGACACCAGCGCGCCGAGCACGCCGCCCAGCGACACCGCCGCCGAGATCTCGGTGTGCGACCAGCCGAACTCGCGCGTCATCGGCGCGATGAAGATGGAGAGCGTCGCCACCGCGCTGCCGGTGCGCGAGAACCCCGCCGCGCACACGCAGGCGAGGATCACCCAGCCGTAGTAGAACGGCAGCCGCGCGGCGAGCGCTTCGACCAGCCGGCGGCGCATGCCCATCGGCGCTATATTAGGGGCTCAAGGAGCAACCGTGGACCCCGACCAGGAGCTTGCGCGCGCGCTTGCGGCGGCGGCCACGCACTTCGATGCCGAAGGACGGGCGTGCGACTACGCGGCGCTCGCCACCTCGCGCGAGCGCGGCCATCTCGCGGTGTGCCTCGCCGCGCTCGAGACCTTCGACCCCAAGCAGGTGCGCATCGCCGCGCAGATGGCGTTCTGGATCAACATCTTCAACGCCGGCGTGCTGCGTGACGCGCCGGAGCTGGCGTTCGCCGCGGACGAGCGCGAAATGGCGACGTTCTTCGAGCGGCCGCGGCTCGGGATCTTCGCGCAGCGCTACTCGCTCGACGACATCTACCATGGCCTGCTGCGCGGCAACGCGCCGGCGCACGGCAGGCTGCACGCGCCCATGCGGCGCGACGATCCGCGCCTCGCCCACATGCCGATCGCCTTCGACGAGCGCCTGCACTTCGCCCTGTTCCGCGGTTCGCGCTCGTCGCCGGCGTTGCGCGTCTTCGAGGGCGGCAAGCTGGACGCGCAGCTCGAGGAAGCGGCCACGCGGTACGTGCGGCGCATGGCGCGCGTGGAGCCCGACGGCGGCACGGTGACGGCGCCGAAGCTGATGCAATGGTACGCGGCGGACTTCGGCGGCGAGCGCGGCGTGCTCGAGTTCGTCGTCGCGCGCCTGGACGACGCGGCGCTCGAGCGCGTGGAGCGCGCCGGCGGGCGCATCCGGCTGCGCTACGGCGCGTTCGACTGGACGCTCGATCGGCGCTGAGCGCCGGGCTTGAACTCGGGGCCGTTTGGCCCCACCCTGTGCGCATGGACGTCACCGCCCCCACTTTCGAAGCCGAGGTCCTCGAGGCCTCGAAGACCCTCCCCGTGGTCGCCGATTTCTGGGCGCCCTGGTGCGGCCCCTGCCGCGCGCTCACCCCGACGCTGGAGAAAGTCGCCGCGGACTACGCGGGCAAGGTGAAGCTGGTGAAGATCAATTCCGACGACAACCAGGAGCTCGCCGCGGCCTTCAGCATCCGCTCGATCCCCAGCGTCATCGCCTTCAAGGACGGCCGGCCGGTGGCGCAGTTCATGGGCGCGGTGCCGGAGTCGCAGGTGCGCGCGTTCTTCGACAAGCTCCTGCCGAGCGCGTCCGAGCTCGCGCTCGCCGAAGCCGAAGCCCTCTACGAGGCGGGCCAGCTCGACGAGGCGCAAGCGGCGCTCGCCGAGGTGAAGTTCGACCCCGACTGGGAAGCGAGGCTCGAGGCGCTGAAGCAGGGCATCGCGTTTGCGCGCCAGGGCAAGGCGGGTCCGGGCGAAAAGGAGCTGCGGGACAGGCTCGCGCAGGCACCCGCCGATCACGACGCGCGCGCCGCGCTCGCCGCGCTCTACGCCGGAAAGAAGCGCTACGGCGAGGCGATGGACGAGCTGCTCGAGATCACGCGCAAGGAAAAGGACTGGAAGGAGGGCGAGGCGAAGCGCCAGCTGCTCGCGCTCTTCAATCTCGCCGCCGACCAGCCCGAGCTCGTCTCGGCGTACCGCAAGAAGCTCGCGCAGTCGCTCTACTAGCGCTATACTCCGCCCCCTGCTGAGGAGCGCTGCGTCCCCCGCGTCTCAAGGGAGTCAGGCTCAGCAAAATCAACGGCGCTCGCATCGAAACCGGTGCGGGCGCTTTTTCATTCCGGGGCCCGCGCCACGACGAAAGGGGCTCCGCAATGAACGCACCGAACCCGAAATTCACCGACTACAAGGTCGCCGACCTGGCGCTCGCCGACTGGGGCCGCAAGGAGGTCGCCATCGCCGAGTCCGAGATGCCGGCGCTGATGGCGATCCGCGAGGAGTACGCGAAGCAGCAGCCGCTGAAGGGCGCGCGCATTGCCGGGTCGCTCCACATGACGATCCAGACCGCGGTGCTGATCGACACCCTGAAGGCGCTGGGGGCGGACGTGCGTTGGGCTTCGTGCAACATCTTTTCCACCCAGGACCACGCCGCGGCGGCCGTGGCCGCGGGCGGCACCCCCGTCTTCGCCACCAAGGGCGAGTCGCTGGACGAGTACTGGGAATACACGCACCGCATTTTCGAGTTCGGCGCCGGGACGCAAATGAGGGGCCCGAACATGATCCTCGACGACGGCGGCGACGCGACGCTGCTCGTGCACCTCGGGCGCAAAGCGGAGCAGGACCCGGCGGTGATCGCGAAGCCCGCGAGCGAGGAGGAGAC
>CAZAEG010000042.1:0-2602 GCA_964484035.1 uncultured Enterobacteriaceae bacterium
CAGACCTTCGGGTCCTCGAGCAGCCTGTTGACCTCTACGAGGCGCGTTTCCTTCGCGTCGAAGTCAAAGGTACCTCCTCAGCTCCGCGGACCGTTGCGTCAGGTCCTTGAGCTTCTCGGCGAGGGCGTTGAGGCGTTCGGCTTCCATGCGGGTCGCATTATACGAACCTATTTCGCCTTCCGGCATTCGCGCAGGGTGCGGTAGGCGACGCCGTTCACCGCGGATACCGCCGCGATGTTGCGCTCGGCGCCCGGCGCGGGGCGTGCGGACCAGGCGTGGCGCACGACCAGGCACGAGCCGCGCAGTTCCTCATCGAGCGCGTAGTCGCCCTCGCGCTCGTTGCGCAGGATCTCCAGCCGCACGCCGGGCTCGCCGACCCTGCGCAGGACGAACTCCAGGCTGGCGCCGATGCGGTAGCGGCAGGTGAGCGCGCCGTCGGTCTCGAGGTCGCACTTCGCGCCGTGCCGGGCCGCGAGGTAAGGCTCCACGTTCGCCAGCGCGGGCGGGACGAGGAGCAGGGCGCCGAGCGCCGCGCACGCCATCGCCTTCATGCCGGCGATTGTAGCGAGGCGCGCGCCCTGAACTTGCCACAGCCGCAGAAACCTGTAGCGTTCCTGCCGTGAACCGGGAAGCGACGCCAAAGCCGCTCGAGCGGCTGCGCGGCTGGGGGCAGCGCCTCGCCGCCGCGGTGCGCTCGGGGCTCGCGCCGGGGCGGGCGCAGCACGCGGCGACGGGCTTCGCCGGCGAGCTGGAACAGCTCCTCGCCGAGGCGCGCGCGCCGCGCGGCGGCGAGGGTTCGGCGCGCGAGCGCGCGCAGCGGATCGCGGCCCTTTACCGCGGCGCCGGCGCCGAGGAGCGCGCGGCAATCCTCGGCCACATCGGGCGCGCCTTCATGCCGGAGCGCGCCGCCGTCGATGCGGCGGCGGCGGCGATGCGCGAAGCGGCCGACGACGTCGCGCGCGGCCATGCCGAGGCGCGCCTGCGCATCGCGCTCGATGCGCCGCGCGCGAAGTTCTTCGCACAGTTCAACCTGCTGCCCGAAGGCGTCAAGTTCCTCGTCGACCTGCGCGCCGACCTGCTCGCGTTCCTCGAGCACGAGCCGGCGCTCGACGTGCTGCGCGTCGAGCTCGATGGGCTGCTCGAGAGCTGGTTCGATCCGGGCTTTCTCGAGCTGCGACGCATCACCTGGCAGTCGCCGGCGCTGGTTCTGGAAAAGCTCATCGCCTACGAGGCGGTGCACCGCATCGAGTCCTGGCACGACCTGAAGCACCGGCTCGACCGCGACCGGCGCTGCTACGCGTTCTTTCATCCGCGCATGCCGAACGAGCCGCTGATCTTCGTCGAGATCGCGCTGGCGCAGGGGCTGCCCGGCAGCGTGCACGTGCTGCTCGACGAGCAGGCGCCGATCGGCGAAGTGCGCGAGGCCGACACGGCGGTGTTCTACTCGATCTCGAACGCGCAGAAGGGCTTGCGCGGCATCAGCCTGGGGAACCTGCTGCTCAAGCGCGTCATCGCCGACCTGCAGAAGGACCTGCCGTGGCTGAAGACTTTCTGCACGCTTTCGCCGATCCCGGGGTTCCGGCGCTGGCTCGAGCGCGCGGCGCCGGACATGGCGCGCGATGGGGCGCCGGGGGAGGCGCAGCGTGAGCCGCTGCTGAAAGCGTGCGCGCGCTACCTGGTGCGGGAGAAATCGGGCGGGCTGCCCGTCGACCCCGTGGCGCATTTCCATCTCAACAACGGCGCGAGCATCGATCGCATCTTCTGGAGGGCCGATGCCTCCGAGCGGGGCCTGGCGCAGTCCCACGGCATGATGGCGAGCTACCGCTACGACCTCGACGAGGTCGACCGCAACCACGAGGCGTTTCTCGGAAGCGGCCGGGTCGCCGCCGCGAAACGGGTGCTGCGCCTGCTATAGTCGGCGCCTCCGGCGATGACGAACAACCTGCGCGGCGTCCTGTGGATGAGCGGCGCGGTGCTCTCCTTCTCGACCATGGCGGTGGCGGCGCGCGAGCTGCTGGCGCACATGGGCCCGTTCCAGATCCTGTTCGTGCGCAGCCTGGTGATGATGGCCATCGTGCTGGTCATCGTCGCGCAGGCGACCGACGCGGTGACGGCGACGCGGCGGCTGCCGCTGCACGTGCTGAGGAACGTCATCCACTTCGGCGGGCAGTACTGCTGGGTGTTCGCCATCGGCGCGCTGCCCCTGGCGACGGTGTTCGCCATCGAGTTCACGATGCCGGTGTGGACGGCGATCCTCGCGGCGCTGATCCTGAAGGAGCGCCTGACGCGAAACCGGATCGTGATGCTGGTGCTCGGCGTGGCGGGCGTGCTCATCATCCTGCGGCCGGGATTCGGGCTGTTCCACCCGGCGGCGCTGGTCGCGCTCGCCGCCTCCCTGTTCTACGCCGGCAACATGATCGCCACCAAGCGGCTCTCGAGCACCGATTCGCCGCTGGCGGTGCTGTTCTGGATGTCGGTGGTGCAGACGCCGCTGTCGCTGCTGGCGGCGCTGCCGGGCTGGGTGTCGCCGCCGATCTCGCATCTGCCGTGGATGATCCTGATCGGCGCGGGGAGCTACACCGCGCATTACTGCCTGACGCGG
>CAZAEG010000043.1:0-4654 GCA_964484035.1 uncultured Enterobacteriaceae bacterium
TTCTGGCTGGGCGCCGCGCTCGGTTCGGGGGCGACCGTGCTGCTCCTCGACCCGGCGCTGTTCGCGCCGGACTTCGGCTGGCGCCTGGGATTCGGTATCGGCGCGGTGCTCGGCGTCGCGATCCTGTTCCTGCGCCGCTTCATCCCCGAGAGCCCGCGCTGGCTCCTCACGCACGGACGCGCCGAAGAAGCCGAGCGCATCGTCTCGCAGATCGAGCGCGCGACCGGGCGCGACCTGGCGCCGCCCGCCGGGCCGGCGCTCGTGCTGCATCCGCGGCGCAGCTTCGGCCTGGCGTACGTGGCGCGGGTCATGTTCACGCAATACCGCTCGCGTTCCGCCCTGTGCGTCATGCTGATGATGTCGCAGGCATTCCTGTACAACGCCATCTTCTTCACCTATGCGCTGGTGCTGACGCGCTTCTACGACGTGCGCGCGAGCGACACCGGGCTGTACCTGCTGCCCTTTGCCATTGGCAATTTCCTCGGCCCGGTCGTGCTGGGTCACTGGTTCGATAGTGTGGGGCGCCGTCCCATGATCGCGCTCACCTATGGCACGTCGGCCATGCTGCTGGCGCTCACCGGATGGCTGTTCAGCGAGGGGCTGCTCACAGCGGCGGGGCAGACCGCGATGTGGAGTGTGATCTTCTTCTTCGCGTCGGCAGCGGCAAGCTCCGCGTACCTCACCGCGAGCGAAGTGTTCCCGCTCGAGATCCGCGCGCTGGCGATCGCCGTCTTCTTCGCCGTTGGCACCGGGACGGGCGGCGTGCTCGCGCCCTGGCTGTTTGGCACGCTCATCGGCAGCGGCTCGCGCGACGCCGTATTCGCCGGCTACCTGCTCGGCGCGGCGCTCATGCTGCTCGCTGTGGGGGCTGTGCTGGCCTACGGCGTGCGGGCGGAGCGCAAGTCGCTGGAAGAGGTGGCGCCGCCCCTCACCACGGCAACGGACTGAGCGCCTTCGGGACCCCGCCTGTAAGCGACCGGTAACCCGCCCGTAAGCCATCCTCGACCCGGGTTAGCCCAAGCTGGGGACACAGGCAACAGCTAACCGCAGGGGGTGAGCCGTGAAACGAGAGATGCTGATCGCGCTGGCGCTTGCGATGCTCCAAGGCTGCGCCACGCAATTCGAATCAAAGAGCACGACGAACGTGTCGCCGTTTCCGCTGCTGCGCTTCCAGGGCGCATCGATCGAGCCGGAGGACGATGATGCGCTCGTTCCGCCCGCCGATCTGCGGCCGGGCGACATCATCCTCACCTCGACGGCCACCTTCATGTCGGCCAGCATCCAGCTGATGACCTTTGCGCCCGTCAGCCACGCCGCCGTCTACATCGGCAACGGCCAGGTCGTGGAGGCGGTGGGCTCGGGGGTGCAGGTGCGCAGCCTGCGCAGGCTCCTGGAGGAGGAGGCCCTCGCCCTCGCGCTGCGCTACCCGGATCTGACTGCGCAGCAGGCGCAGAGCGTGCGCAGCGTGGCGCTGGAGAAAGTGGGCCGCAGCTTCAATTACGTCGGCGTGGCGGCAAATGTGCCCTTCGCGCTCAATCGCCGGCTGTGCGAGCTGCCGTTGCTGCCCGCGGCGGTGCGCGACGTGTGCCTGCGCGGCCTCGGCGGCCTGCACCACCTCGCGACCGGCAACCGCACCTTATTCTGCTCGCAGCTGGTGCTGCAAAGCTACCGGCAGGCCGGCGTGCCCATTACGCATGCGGACGCGCGCCTGATCAGCCCGGCGGACATCCTGCACATGCGCGAAGGCGATGTGTCCTCGGTCAGGATCAACCGGCCGCTGCGTTTCGTCGGCCACCTCAAGTACCAGGTGGTCGCGGCGGCGCCGCTCGCGCACTAGCCGCGCAGGGCGTCCAGCAGCTGCGGCAGCACCTTCGGCGCGCCCGCGGCGATGTCGCCGCTGTCGAGGAACCCCGCCTGGCCGTCGAGGTCGCTCACCAGGCCGCCCGCCTCCTGGATGAGGAGCGCTCCGGCCGCCATGTCCCAGCGCGACAGGCCCATCTCCCAGAAGGCGTCGAGGCGGCCCGCGGCGACGTAGGCGAGATCGAGCGCCGCGGCGCCCGCCCGGCGCACCCCCGCGCACGTGCCCATCAGCGTGCGCAGCTGGCGCATGTAGAGATCGATGCGCGCGAGCTCCTTGAAGGGAAAGCCGGTGCCAATCAGCGCGTCCGCCAGCTGCGCGCATTTCGAGGCGCGCATGCGCCGGTCATCGAGATAGGCGCCGCGCCCGCGCGAGGCGGTGAAGAGTTCGTTCTTGGCCGGGTCGTAGACGACGGCCTGCGTCAGCACGCCTTTGTGCTCGAGCGCGATCGACACGCAGTACTGCGGGAAGCCGTGGATATAGTTGGTCGTGCCGTCCAGCGGATCGATGACCCACTGGAATTCCGGTCGCGCCCCCGCGCTCGCGCCCGATTCCTCGGCGACAAAGCTGTGCTCGGGATAGGCGCGGCGGATGATGTCGATGATTGCCTGCTCGGCCGCCTGGTCCACCTGCGTGACGAAATCGTTGCGCTTCTTGGCGCGGATCTCGAGTCCGCCTTCCAGCAACGCGCGGTTGATGAGCGAGCCGGCGCGGCGCGCGGCCTTCACCGCGATATTGAGCATGGGATGCATGTCCTATTCTAGACTGGGCGCATGTCCGCCCCGCGCATCGTGCTGTGCCGGCCGCAGCATCCCGGCAACGTCGGCGCTGCCGCACGCGCCATGAAAACGATGGGCCTGAGCGACTTGCGGCTCGTCGGCGCGGAGCGCGCGCCGGCGCCCAAGGACGAATGGATGGCGACGCACGGCGCGGACGTGCTGGCGGCGGCGCGCCCGCACGCCACGCTCGCCGAGGCGATCGCCGACTGCGCCGCGGCGTTCGCGCTCTCGGCGCGCCCGCGCGAGTGGTCGCCGCAGGTGCTCGACGTGCGCGCCGCCGCGGCGCGCGCCGCGGCGTTCGACGCGCCGGTGGCATTCGTCTTCGGCAACGAGTCGGCGGGGCTCACCAACGACGAGCTGTTCGCCTGCCAGTTCCTGGTGCACATCCCGGCGCATCCCGAGAACAGCTCGCTCAACCTCGCCCAGGCGGTCCAGGTTGTGTGCTATGAGCTCTACCTGGCGCAGGGCGCAACCGTACCGCCGGTGCGCGCGGAAAAGCCGGCCACGGTGGCGGATCTGGAAGGCCTGTACCAGCACCTGGAGGAGGCAGCCCGCGCCTCGGGTTTCATGGCCCCGGGATCCAAGCTGCGCGAGCGCTGGCGGCGCCTGTTTTCACGCGTGCCGGCGCTCGAGCGCGAGGAGGTCAATATCCTGCGGGGCTTGCTCAAGGCCTTGATGAAAAAATAGTTGATGAAATTACTCGGATACCCTAGAGTTCCTGCATGTTCAGACATCTACGCGAAGACATCGCGAGCATCTTCGCCCGCGACCCGGCGGCGCGCACGACCTTCGAGGTGCTCACCTGCTACCCGGGCCTGCATGCCATCTACATCCACAAGCTGGCGCGCTGGTTCTGGACGCACGGCCTGCGCTGGCTCGGCCGCTTCACCTCGCATGTCGGCCGCTGGCTGACCGGCATCGAGATCCATCCGGGCGTCGTCATGGGGCGGCGCGTATTCATCGATCACGGCATGGGAGTGGTGATCGGCGAGACGGCGCAAGTCGGCGACGACTGCACGATCTACCAGGGCGTGACGCTCGGCGGCACGTCGCTGTACCGCGGCGCCAAGCGCCATCCGACGCTGGGTGCCGGCGTCGTCGTGGGGGCGGGCGCCAAGGTCCTGGGCGGATTCACCGTCGGCGCGGGCGCGAAGGTCGGCTCCAATGCGGTGGTCGTGAAAGAGGTGCCGGCCGGGGCTACGGTGGTCGGCATTCCGGGGCGCATTGTCGAGGAGGCGCCGGCGCAGAAGGCGCCGCACTTCGCCGCGTACGCGGTGGAGCAGGGCCAGGACGACCCCTACGCGCAGGAAATCCAGAAGCTCGCCGAGCACTCGGCGGAGCTCGAGCAGGCGCTCGCCAAGCTCAAGGAAAGGCTCGCGGACCTGGAAAAAGACGAGCGTAGAGAACAGCTTAGGGCCGTCAAGTGAATTGTTGACTGTTTCTGTCGGGAATCGTTATACTTGAGTATGTTAATCAAGTATTCGAGGCAGCCATGAGACTCACGACCAAAGGCCGGTTTGCCGTCACGGCGATGGTGGATCTCGCCATGCGCCAGTCGCGCGGCCCGGTGACCCTGGCGGCGATCAGCGAGCGCCAGCACATTTCGCTGTCCTACCTCGAGCAGCTGTTCGGCAAGCTGCGCCGCCGCAAGCTGGTCTCCAGCGTGCGCGGCCCGGGCGGCGGCTACAACCTCGCGCAGCCTGCGGCCAGCATATCGGTCGCCGACATCGTCACCGCGGTGGACGAGCCGCTCGATGCCACGCAGTGCGGCGGCAAGGAGAACTGCGCCGACGACAAGCGCTGCATGACGCACGACCTGTGGGCGACGCTGAATACCAAGATGCACGAGTACCTGTCCTCGGTGAGCCTCGCCGACCTGGTCGAGCACCAGAGCGGCAAGCACGTGGCGGTGCTGCACGACCGCCGTGCGCAGGACAGCAAGCAGGAGATGGCCGCGTGAAGCTGCCGATCTACCTCGACTATTCTGCGACCACGCCGGTTGACCCGCGCGTGGCGC
>CAZAEG010000044.1:0-3654 GCA_964484035.1 uncultured Enterobacteriaceae bacterium
AGACGGTGTTCGTGGTGCTCGCGCCGGGCGACACCGCCTACAAGAGCTGCGACTGGAGCGCGTTCGCAGGCAAGCTCGAGTCGCTTTACTGCGGCGGCGAGACGCGGCGCGACTCGGTGTACAACGGGCTCGTGGCGGCGATGGCGGCGGTTGACGCGGACGACTGGGTGCTGGTTCACGATGCGGCGCGCCCCTGCCTGCCGGCGGCCGACCTCGAGCGGCTGGTCGAGGAGTGCCGCAACGACCAGATCGGCGGCATCCTCGCGCTGCCGGTGGCCGAGACCGTGAAGCGCGCGGGCAAGGACGAGGGCGGCGCGCAGCGCGTCGCGGGCACCGAGGACCGCTCGCAGCTGTGGCTCGCGCAGACGCCGCAGATGTTCCGCGCTGCGCTGCTCGCCGAGGCGCTCGGCAAGGCGCGGGGCACGGTCACGGACGAGGCGAGCGCCATCGAGCAGATGGGGCTCAGGCCGCGACTGGTCGTCGGCAGCCGCGAGAACATCAAGGTCACCTACGCTGAAGACCTGGCGATCGCCGAGGCGATCCTGGCGCGGCGCGCATGAGAATCGGACAGGGCTTCGACGTGCATGCGCTGGTCGCGGGCCGCAAGCTCGTGCTCGGCGGCGTCGAGATCCCCTTTCACCTCGGGCTGGAGGGGCACTCGGACGCCGACGTACTGCTGCACGCGATCTGCGACGCACTCCTCGGCGCCGCGGGCCTGGGCGACATCGGCCGGCACTTCCCGGACACCGACGCGCAGTACGCCGAGATCGACAGCCGGATGCTGCTGCGCGACGTGGCGAGGAGGCTTGCCGCGCTCAAGCTGCGCGTGGTGAACGTGGACGCGACCCTCGTCGCGCAGGCGCCGCGCATGACACCGCATTTCGCGCGCATGACCGGGAACATCGCCGCCGACCTGGGCGTCGCGCCGGCGCTGATCAATCTCAAGGCCACCACCACCGAGGGCCTCGGCTTCGCCGGCCGCGGCGAGGGCATCGCCGCCCTGGCGGTGGCCCTGATCGAGGAGCGCTGACATGTATTCGCCGCCCTACAACCGCGTAGAGGACCGCAAGGAGCTCGTCGAATTCATGCGCGCCAACAGCTTCGCGCTGCTCGTGACCGCGACGGGCGGCGTGCCGCTCGCCTCGCACCTGCCGGTGACGCTCGCCGACGGCGTGGACGGCATCGTCATCCACTCGCACATGGCGAAGCCCAATCCGCAATGGCAGGAATTCTTCGAGGACGAGGTGCTGGTGGTGTTCTGCGGCCCGCACGCCTACGTCTCGCCGCGCTGGTACGAGGCGACCGAGCGCGTGCCCACCTGGAACTACGCGGCGGTGCACGCCTACGGCGCCGTGCGCGTCACCACCGACAAGGCGGCGAAGCACGCGGCGCAGCGCGCGCTGGTGGCGAAGCTCGATCCCGAGTGGCTGCCGAGGTTCGATGCGCTGCGCGCCGAGTACGTGGCCAGCATGCTGGACGGGATCGTCACCTTCGACGTCGCGGTGACGCGCCTGGAGACGCGCTGGAAGCTGTCGCAGAACCGCGGCCGGCGCGAGCAGGAGCTGATCGCCGCCGAGCTCGAAAAATCCGCCGACCCTGCGCGCCAGGCGCTCGCGGCGCTGACGCGCCGGCACTTCGCCGAGCGCTGAGATGCGCCTGTTCTTCGCCTGCTGGCCGAGCGCCGGCACGGCGCAGGCGCTGTCGGACTGGGCGCGCGCGGCGCAGCGCGCCTGCGGTGGGCGCGCGGCGCGCCGCGAGAACATCCACCTGACGCTGGCGTTTCTCGGCGCTGCCGACCCGCAGGCCGCCCGCGCGACCGGTGCGGCGATTCGCCTGCCGGCACTTGCATTGCGCATCGAGCAGGCGCGCTATTGGGCGCGCAACCGGATCGTCTGGGTGGGGCCCCTGGAAACGCCGGCGGGGCTCAAGCAGCTGGCGCGCGCGCTCGGCGAGCAGCGGGAATTCGACGCGCACGTCACCTTGATTCGCGAGGCCCGGCTACCCAGGGCCCTGCCGCCGCTCCCCGCGCTGGAGTGGCCGGTGACCCAGTTCACGCTCGTGAATTCGATCCTCGGGCCCGAAGGCCCGAGCTACGAGGTGCTGGCGCGGTACGACCTCGCGTAAGCGGACTCAAGTCGCGAGCGTAAGGCGCGCGATGAGCCCGCCGCCCGGCCGCGGCAGGAGCTCGAGCCGGCCGCCGTGCGTGCGCGCCACGCGCTCGACGATCGCCAGGCCGAGCCCGGCGCCGCCGCGGCCGCTGCGCGCCGGGTCGAGCCGCGTGAAGGGCTGCTTGAGGCGCTCAGCTTCGGCCTCGGGAATGCCCGGGCCGCGGTCGAGCACCTCGACGACGACGCGGCCACCTGCCGCGCGCGCCCCGACCTCGACCGGCTCGCCCGCGTAGCGCAGCGCGTTGTCGATCAGGTTGGAAATCGCCCTGCGCAGCGCCATGCGCGCGAAGGCGAAAGGCGGGATCTGCGCCGCAGGCACTTTGACGTCCTTCCCCAGCTTGGCGTAGTGATCGGCGATCTCGGCGAGCAGCGCGCCGAGGTCCGCGCGCGCCGTCGCCTCGCTCTCGCCGCGCGCGAACTCGAGGAACTGGCCGATCACCTGGTCCATCTCGTCGATGTCGGCGCTCATGCCTTGCGCCGCGCCGGCCTCGGCGCCGCTCATCTCCAGCGCGAGGCGCAGCCGCGAGAGCGGCGTGCGCACGTCGTGCGAGATTCCGGCGAGCACCATGGCGCGCTCGCGCTCCAGCGCCTCCAGGTCGCGCGCCATGCGGTTGAACGCCGCGGACACCGTCGCCAGCTCGCGCGGGCCGCTCTCGGCGAGCGGCGCGGGCGTCTCACCGTGGCCGACGCGGCGCGCGGCGCCGGCGAGCGCGCGCAAGGGGCGGCTCAGGGACGCGGCGATGAGCGACGCGCCGAGCAGGGCGAGCGCCAGCAGCGCCGCGCCCCAGCCGAGCCAGCCCAGGCCGAACTCGGGCTCGAAGCGCTCGCGCGGCAGCATCACCCAGAACTCGTCCTGGTCGATGAAGAAGCTGACCCAGAAGCCGCGCATGTCGTCGCGCGCGGCGGCGAAGCGCGTCGCCGCGCCGAGCTCGGCGCGCACGCGCGCGGCGACGCGCTCGAGCCGCCCGTCCGGACGCAGCGGCCGCAGCTCCTCCTCGTTGGTCACCGGGTAGATGCGGATGCCTTCGCGCTCGTTCAGTTCGATCAGCAGCTCGCGCCGCAGGAACGGATCGGCGTTGACCAGGGCGGCGCGCGTCAGGTTGACCACGCTGACCGCCTGCTGCGCGAGCGCGCGCGCGCGCGGTTCGCGATCGGCGACGCGCAGGGTCTGGAACGTGGCAGCGACCGAGACGACGATCAGCGCGGCGATCAGCAGGAACGACCGCCAGAACAGCGTCATCTACGGCTTGCCGTCGGGTACGAAGACGTAACCGTGCCCCCAGACGGTCTGGATGTAGCGCGGGTGCGCGGGATCCTGCTCGACGAGCTTGCGCAGGCGCGAGATCTGGACATCGATGGCGCGGTCGAACACCTCGTACTCGCGGCCGCGCGCCAGCTCCATCAGCTTGTCGCGCGACAGCGGCTGGCGCGGGTGCTCCACCAGCACCTTGAGCACCGAGTACTCTCCCGTGGTGAGCGCCACCGG
>CAZAEG010000045.1:0-5164 GCA_964484035.1 uncultured Enterobacteriaceae bacterium
GCCGCTAGCTCGGTAGACGGCGGGTGCCGCCCCGGTCCTAGAGGGTTTCTTCGGCCGTGATGAACATCGTGCGCTCCTCCGGCTCGAACCGACGGTGCAATCTCAAACTCTTGCCCTGCCCGTTCCTGCAGCGCAGGTTAAGTTGCACGGGTCCGGCATTGTGCTCGTCCAGGATCGCGGCGACGGCCTCGGCCGCGTCCGCCTTGCTGGACCCCATGAGCTGGCAGAGCGTCTTGCCCTTGAACTCCTGGCGTCCATAGCCAAGAGCTCTTTCCCACGCCGCCGTCAGCAGCTCCAGCGTCCCATTGAACTTGGCTCTCGCCAGAAGGACCTTCGACCACTCGTAGGTGTCGTCGGGACTCACGTGCACGGCGAGGGCGAAGTCGACGGGATGGCTTGAAGGCCGGAGCGTCGGGATCGTTTTCATGCGCACAGGATAGTTGCCGGGCAGTCCGCGATCTGTACGCCGGCGCACGTGCAAATCGCTTGAATCGTCCGGTTTTTCCGACAGTACATAGCCGCGAGCGGCCCCGCCCATCTGTCTGTAGCACGAACCGCTAAGTTCGCGCGGTTTCCTCGGCCAGGATGTACATCTTGCGCGAGTAGGCGTCGAAGCGCCGGTGCAGGCGCAGGCGCTTCGCCTCGCCCCTGCGGCAGCGCACCGTCAGCTCGATCGGCTCCATGTTGCCTTCGTCGAGGATCGCCGCGACGACGCGGGCCGTGGCCGGCTTGTTCGAGCGCAACAAGTGGCGCAGCGTCTTGCTGGCGAATTCCTCCCGCCCGTAGCCGAGCAGGCGTTCCCACGCCGCGGTCAGGAATTCGAGCGTGCCGTTGTAGGTCGCCCTGGCGAGCAGAACTTTCGACCACTTATAGGTGATCCCGCTACCGACGTTGACGGCGAGCATGAAGTCGGCCGGGTGAGCCCCGGCAAGCGTGAGTGTTTTCATCCGCACATGGTAGGCGCGCGGAAACGCGTAATCTGTACGCTCTCGAACATTGCAAGCATTTGAGCTGTCTGGTTTTCCCGACACTACGACGCCGTCTCGCCGCCGGTGGCACGGCCCTCCAGCCAAGCCGTGGCTTCGTTCTCGCTGCGAAACACCCAGGCATTGAATCCGGCGGCGCGCAGGTGCTGCTGCGCCTCGCGGTAGACGGCCTCGATCGTTCGGGTACTCGGGATGAGCGCCAGCTTGAAGTCGAATGGAATCGGCGCGCGCAGCGCCATGGCCTGAAGCGCATCGCCCAGCGCGTAATGGCCCGGCGCGTAATCGTCGCCCGCCATCAGCAAGGCGCGGTTGACGCGCCTGTCCAGGCACAGCTCGGCGAACGCTCGGTAAAGCTCCGCCAGCTCCGGTGCGCTGCAGCTGCCGAATTCGACGCGCACGCAGCCCGAGGACTCGGTGATGCGGCTAATTGGGCGCCTCGCGCTCCGCCTGCTTGCGGGGAAATCCGCTCACCGCCACCCAAAGCAGGCCGGTCACGACAGCGAGCAGGACCGTTCTAAGCAATGGGGGTGCCTTGCCGGTGGCGCACATCGGACAGCAGGCGGCCGAATTCCTTCCTGACCACCGCGTAGCACTCGCACACGCGCGTCTCCAGGCCGGCGCGCTCGAGCACGGCAATGTGGCCGCGGCGGTAGCGGATGACGCCGGCGTCCTGCAATCGGCCGGCGGCCTCCGTGATGCCTTCGCGGCGCACGCCGAGCATGCCGGCGACCAGCTCCTGCGTCATGACGATCTCGCCCGAGGGGATGCGATCGAGGGTCACCAGCAGCCAGCGGCACAGCTGCTGCTCCACCGAATGATGCCGGTTGCACACCGCGGTCTGGGTCATCTGGGTCATCAGCGCCTGGGTGTAGCGCAGCAGCAGGTGCTGCAGCGCGCCGGAGCGCTCGAACTCCTGTTTCAGCCAGCGGCGCTCCAGGCGGTACGCGACGCCCGCGGTCTGCACCACGGCCGAGCTTGGCGTGGTATCCCCGCCCATGAACAGCGAAATCCCCACCATGCCTTCATTGCCCACGCCCGCCACCGAGGCCGACGCGCCGGTCTCCATGACGTAGTGCAGCGAGACGATGGACGAGACCGGGAAATAGGCATGCTGCAGCTGCTCGCCGGGCTCGTACAGCATTTCGCCGAGCCGCATCGGAACCCGCTCCAGATACCCGGCCAGGCGCTCGAACGCCGCCGCGGGCAGTGCGGCGAGAAGCTGGTTCTGACTCGACTCGTTGGATCGTTGCAATGGCGTCCTACTGCTTCGCGGCGATCTCGACACCGATGCCGCGGTAGCCGATGAAGCGGCAGGACTGGTTGAACATCGGCTCCCCGCTCACCTGGAACCTCTGCCGCGTGCCGTCGCCATTGACGCGGCTGAAGGCGAAGTCGAGGAACGGCTGCCGGGCGGCAATGATGGCCTGCAGCGCCGCGCGCTCCGCCTCGTTCCAGCCTTCCACCGGGACGGCGCGCGCATCTCCCGCCAGCGCGTCGACCCGCAGCCCGAGCATTTCCAGGACCGGGCCGGACACCTTGGTGAATTTCCCGTTCTCGTCCTGCTCCCAGTACCAGTCGGAGGCGAGCTCGGTCAGGCTGCGGTAGCGCGCTTCGCTTTCGCGCAGCTCGGCGGTACGCTCCTGCACCGTGCGCTCCAGCGTCCGGTTGTAATCGTCGAGCTTCTTGTAGAGCAGCCGCACTTCCAGCAGGTTGCGGATGCGCGTCTTGACTTCGACCAGGTCGAACGGCTTGGCGACGAAATCCCTGGCGCCGGCCAGCAGCGCGCGCAGCTTGTGGCCGGGCTGGGCGGTAATGACGAGCACCGGAAGGTACTCGTCCGTATCGTTGGTCTTCAGGCCCTCCATCACCTGGAACCCGTCCATGCCGGGCATCTGCAGGTCGAGCAGGATCAGGTCGTAGCGGTTCCTGCGGTGCAGTGCGCAGACCTCGCGCGGGTCCATGGTGGAGGTCACGCGGGCGTAGCCGGCCTCGCGCAGCATCTGCTCGAGCAGCCTGACGTTGGCCTCCTGGTCGTCCACGATCAGGATGCTGGCGTTGAGGATTTCCGGCTCTGCGAGGGTCATGCGGGCGCCTTGTGCGAGGATTCCAATGCCGTGTCGAGCGCCTCCATGAACCGCTCGACCTTGATCGGTTTGGTGAGATAGCTGAAGAATCCCGCCTTGAGGCTTTTCTCGATGTCGCGCGGCACCGCATTGGCGCTGAGCGCGATGATGGGGATGTGCGCCGTCTGCGGGTCCGCGCGCAGGATCTGCTGGGCTTCGTTGCCGCTGATGCCGGGCAGGTTGAGGTCCATCAGGATCACGTCGGGCTGGTAGGCGCGCGCGAACTCCACGCCCAGGCTGCCGTCGGCCGCGCTCAGCAGGTGCAGGTCGGGGCGGCGCGCGATGAGCTGCTCGACCAGCTCCAGGTTGGCCGGGTTGTCCTCCACATAGAGCACGGTGCGCAGCGGCGCGCCCCCGGGCGCCGCGGCGTGCGGCGGCGCGGCGGCGCGCGCGGCTTTCGGGTAGACGAGCACGGGCGTGTTCGCCAGGCCCAGTTCGACCCAGAACACGCTGCCCACGCCGACCACGCTGTCGGCGCCGATGGCGCCTCCCATCAGCTCCACCAGGCGCTTGGTGACCACCAGGCCGATGCCGGTGCCCTCCTCCGCGCCGGCCTGCCTTCCGAGGCGGTTGAACGGCTGGAACAACTGCGCCAGCTGTTCCGGGGCGAGTCCCGCCCCGGTATCCCGCACGCTGATTCGAATCGAGGCCGCGGCGGCCGGGGTGCATTCCACCGTAACCGCGCCTCCGGGCACGTTGTACTTGACGGCGTTGAAAAGAAGGTTGATCAGGACCTGCTTCATCCGGATGCGATCGGCGCTGACGAACAGGGGTGCCTCGAATCGCGGATACGCCACCTTGATGCCGCGCTTCTGCGCCTGCGGCTCGATCATCGCGCGGCACTCGAGCATCAGCTCGGCCAGCGAGACCGGCTCGCGCGACAGCGTCACCTTGCCCGACTCGATCATCGCGAGATCGAGCACTTCGTTGATCAGCTCGAGCAGGTACCAGCCGGCCTTGAGGATCTGCTCGAGGTTGCGCTTTTGCGGGGGCGTCGGCGGCGGCGTGCCCGATTCCATGAGCTGCGCGAAGCCGAGGATGGCGTTGAGCGGCGTGCGCAGCTCGTGGCTCATGCTGGAAAGAAAGTCGGTTTTCGCGCGGTTGGCCTTTTCCGCGGCGGCCATGGCCTCGTTCAGCTTCGATTCGACCAGCTTGCGCACGGAGTTGTCGGTGCCGATCAGCAGGTAGCCGATGATGTGGCCGTCCTCGTCGTGCAGCGCGGTGATCGACACCACGGCCGGAAAGCGGCTGCCGTCCTTGCGTATGTAGGTCAGCTCGTAGCTGTCCTCGATCTCGCGCGAGGCCTTGAACGCCAGCGCCTCGAACCCCGGCGCGATCGGGGTGGCGAGCTCGAGGCTGAGGGCTTCGGCGCGCTCCTTCACCTCCTGCGGGTCGTGGATGTCGCTCGGGCTGATGCGGTTGACCACTTCGGCGGCGGTGTAGCCCAGCATGCGCTCGGCGCCGACGTTGAACAGCTGGATGATGCCTTTTGCGTCGGTGGCGATGATCGAGAAGCGCGCGCTGGTGAGGATCGCGTTCTGCAACGCGCCGGGCTTGAGCATGGTCATCTCTTTCTCAGCGCAGCACGCCCGCGGATGAGGTGCTGCCGGCAGTCTCTACCGCGGCCGGGGCGCGCGCTGCGGCAGGGGGCGCAAGCCACGCCCAGCTCCAGTGCGCGAGCACCGTGCCGAGCAGTGCCAGTGCGGCCAGGCTCGCGAGATTCACACCTTTCTTCAAACGCATACCGCCCGCTAAATGAGGGCCATCCTAAAGCGGGTGCGATGCACCGTATGTGCGGTGGCGAACAGCCGATGCCGCGGATCGATATGCGGATTCAAATGCAACGTGGCTTCACGTTGCCCGAAGCGATGGTGGTCGTGATTCTCGGCCTCCTCGCTGCCCTGGTGGTGCCCAACCAGGGCGTGGGCAACGGACCCGAGGGCTGCGATCCGGGCAACTCGAACCAGGGCGACCCCCTGCGCTCGAACGACGAGCTCGGTGGCACGCGGGGCAACCCGGGACGCAAGGGCGGCAACAACAAGTAAGCCTGCAACG
>CAZAEG010000046.1:0-6469 GCA_964484035.1 uncultured Enterobacteriaceae bacterium
GACGTCGTTGGCGAGCGCGCCGCGCAGGAAATCGCGCGCGCCGGCGCCTTCGACGTCGATCGCCAGCATGTGCGAGGTGTCGAACATGCCCGCGTCGCGCCGCACCGCATGGTGCTCCTCGAGCTGCGAGCCGTAGTGCAGAGGCATGTCCCAGCCCGCGAAATCGACCAGCCGGGCGCCGGCTGCGCGGTGCGCGGGGTGCAGCGGGGTCTGATGCATGCGCCGGTTCCTCCGGAAAGCAATAAGGGGCAGGGCCGGTCATCCGGCGCCGCCCCTCTGTCCTTTTACCTGAGAGTTTACGGTGCGCGCATTGCGCAGCACCGCTGGCCCCTTCGGTGGGCGAGCCGGGCTCGCCGCTCTCCAGAGTAGTTGCCGCTGCGGAGTTCTTTTGCCTGAGCGATTGCGGGCGCTTACGCCTTCGGCGGCGGCGTTGGAGCGAGTGCCGCTCTCTTCCCCACAGCGCGTCCAGTCTATCACCATCGCGTCGAGCGGTTAGACTTGCGCGCTGCAGGCCCCCGCGGGCCGTCGCACTTCAAGGAGGATCGAAATGCCGGGCAAAGCGAAGTACCTGTTCATCGCCAGCATGGACGTCGCGCCGGAAAAGGAGGCGCTGTTCAACGAGGTCTACGACAAGGAGCACATTCCGGAGCTGCTCAAGGTGCCGGGTGTCCTCTCGGTGCGCCGCGCGGTGAGCGTGCCGCTCACCATGTCCATCGGCGGCGAGAACAAGACAATCGTCGCCGAAGGCGAGCCGCGCTACAGCGCCTACTACGAGCTGGAGAGCGCCGAGGTGCTGACGAGCGACGCCTGGGCGAGAGCAGTCGAGGCCGGGCGCTGGCCCGCGCAGGTGCGCCCGCACACGCGCAACCGCCGCCACGTGCTGCGCAAGCTGATGCCCGGCTAGTTGATCGTGGCGCCGGTGTCGCGCACCACGCGGCCCCACTTCGCGTGCTCGGCGCGCATGAACGCGCCGAACTCCTGCGGTCCGAGGTAGCTTGCGGCGATGCCGGCATGGCGCAGCTGCGCGAGCACTTCCGCATCCTGCAGCGCCTTGCCGATCTCCGCCGAGACGCGCGTGACGATTGCCTCCGGCGTGCCCGCCGGCGCAAGCATGCACAGCCACAGCGTTGCCTCGTAGCCCGCGACGCCGGCCTCGGCGATCGTCGGCACATCCGGCAGGTCGGGCCAGCGCTGCGTGGTGGTGACCCCGAGTGCGCGCAGCTTCCCGCCGCGCACGTGATTGGCGACGTTCGGAACCCCCGCGAAGTGCACCTTGACGCGGCCGCCGAGGACGTCCTGCATTGCCTGGCCGCTGCCCTTGTACGGAACGTGGTTGAGGTCGATGCCGGCCGCGTTCGCAAACAGCGCTGTCACGAGGTGCTGCGCGCTGCCGTTGCCGGAGCTCGCGTAGTCGATCTTGCCCGGCTGCGCCTTGGCTGCGGCGATCAGCTCGGCCACGGAGCCCGCCTGCAGGTCCGGATGCACGACGAGCACGTACGGACCCGAGGCGACGCGGGCCACCGGCACGAAGGATGTCAGCGCGTCGTACTGCAGCTTCTTGTAGAGCCAGGCGCTGATGACGTGCGGCGTCGCGGTGAAGAGCAGCGTATGTCCGTCGGGCTCGGCCTTGGCGACGTGATCGGCGCCGATGGTGCTGCCCGCGCCCGGCCGGTTCTCGACGAACGTCGTGCCGCCGAGCTGGGCGCCGAGCTTCGGCGCCAGGATCCGCGCGGGCACGTCGGCGAAGCCGCCGGCACCCAGCGGCACCACGATGCGCACGGGCTTCGC
Source organism: uncultured Enterobacteriaceae bacterium (assembly GCA_964484035.1). Lineage (GTDB taxonomy): Bacteria > Pseudomonadota > Gammaproteobacteria > Burkholderiales > SG8-39 > JAABQT01. Next base: position 1,789 of record CAZAEG010000046.1, read on the forward strand.
GGGCCAGGCCTGGGCGGCGGCTTGGACCGACCACAGCAGTGCTGCGAGTACGACGGCGATGCGTGTCATAGGTATACCGGTTCGGGTTGGGTGAAGAAGGCGTGCAGGAGGTGGTAGACGGTCAGGTAATTCTTCTGCTGGAAGCTTGCGTGCGAGACGCCGGCCATCACCGCGAACTGCTTGTCCGCATTGGGCAGGCGCTTGAAGAATTCGAGCAGGTCGTCAACGCCGGCGATGCCGTCGTACTGGCCGCGCAGGATGAGCGTCGGCACCGTGATTCTCGCCGGGTCGACCAGCGGCAGCTTCGAGCACATGTCCACGTAGGTGCCGGTGGGCACCGAGTCGTCCAGCTTGAGGATGGCGTCGGCGAACGCCTCGACGGTTGCCTCGTCCGCGGTGCCGGGATGGTCGCGCGCGAAGATGCCGCGTACGAAGGCGCGGTCGATGGGACGGCGGTTCGTTGCCTGAAACTCGGGCAGCTTCTTCTTGCGCTCGGCGAGCGTCGGGCTGCCTTCGCCGGTCCAGACGAAGGCGTCGAGCGCGAGGCGCGCCACGCGCTCGGGATGGCGCTGGGCGAAGACCGCCGCTTTCAGCGCGCCGGAGCTGATGCCGTAGAGGAGCAGCTTTTGCGCGCCGCTCGCCCGCAGCACGACCTCGCTGCCCGCGGCGAGGTCGTCGGCGCCGTTGGCGATGTCGAAGTTGATCGGGCGCGACTTGTCGGAGCGCCCGTAGCCTTCGTTGTCCATGCACCAGGTGTCGAAGCCGCGTGCCGCGAACCATTCCATCGCCGAGGAATGCGGCCGACCGGGGACATGCAAATCGAAAGTCGGCTGCGAAGCCATGGAAGAGCCGTGCACGAAGAGGATCGTGCCACGCGCAGGGGTGCCGGCGGCGCTCGCCTTGCGCCACAGGAAGAGCTTGACTCCGCCCTTCTTCTCGGTCCAGTGCTGGGCGCCTTGCATGGCGCGTAAGTCTATCGTGCCGGCTCAGTCCCAAGAGAAGCGGTAGAACAGCCCGCCGCCGCTCGTCGTGCCGGTCTCGGCACGCAGCGACCAGCGCCTGCCGAGCACGTAGTCGAGCTTGACCAGGTTCGTGGCCACGGCGCCGACCCCTTGCTCGTAGCTCACGTACAGCCGGTCCGACAGGCGCTTGCCGAAGGCGACCACGTTGCCCTCGAGCTCGCCGCCGCCGCGCAGCGTGACTTCATCGAGGCCCACGGCGCGCGCCATGCGCCGATCGATCGGCACGGCGTCGCCGCGCGAGAGCAGCGCGCCGGCGGCCGCCTGCAGCATGCCGACGTCCGTGCGGTTCGCATCGGCCGGCGCGCGGCCGAGCACCAGCCAGGACAGCCGTTCGGACTCCGGCACGGCCGGCTGCGACACGATCTGCACGCGCGGCACCTGCACCGTGCCGCTCACCTGCACGCCGGCCTCGACGGCCTGGTTGCGGCGCCAGGCGGTGACCTGCAGCCCCGGATTGTCGAGCGGGCCGTCGAACACCAGCACGCCCGGGCTGATCTCCAGGCGCTGGCCAAAGGCCAGAAAGGTGGCGTTGACCATCTGCAGCCGGCCGTAGGCGCGCAGCTCGCCGTCCTCGCTGCCGACGAATCGCAACTGGCCGGTCAGCCTGCCTTCCAGCCCCTCGGCGTCGATCGACAGGTTCTGCCCCAGGTCGAGCTCGACATCGAGCGAGATCGGCAATCGTGCTTGCGCGCCGGGAGGCTTGCGCGGCGCGCCGACGATGACCACGTCTTCCCCCAGCGTCGGCAAGCGGTCGCGCTCGATGCGCAGGTGCCCGCGATCGGCGCGCACGCTGCCCGTCAGCGACATGCGCCCGCCGTCAAAACCGGCGGCACCCTCGCCGGATACGGCAAGGCGAAGATCGGTGCGTTGCAGCACGCCGAATTCCCGCGCCGACCAGTCGAGCTTGCCGCCGCCGTCCTTGAGGCGCAGGGGCAAGCTGCCGCTCGCGGTGAATTCGCCCGCCCCGCCCTGGATGGAGAACTCGGTGACGCGCAGCCGCTCGCCGTCGAGCTCGACTCGCAGGCGCCCGTTCTTCAGGTGCACGCCGTAGCGCGGCATCTCCAGGCTGACGTCCGTGGCCCGCAGGGTCCCGTCCAGGCGCGGCTCGCCCAGCGTTCCCGAAGCGCGCAGGTCGGCCGAGAAATCGCCGTTGAGCCTCGCCTGGGTCTCCAGCGGCTGCGCCAGCGCGCTGAGCGCTGCGCCGTCGAATCGCGCGCGCAAGGCGAGCGCGGACTGCGGCCCGTAGCCAATGCCGCCGGCGCCCGGCGCGGGCCCGATGCCGCCTTCGAGCGCCAGCGTGCCAAAGCGGGACTGCGCATTCACGGTCAGCGCCATGCCGCTGTCCTCGAAGCGGGCGTCGAGCGCCGCCTCGGTCAGCGCGAGCGCGATGGGATCGCCGTCGAAAAGCACGGCAACGTCGCCGCTGGCATGCCGCAGCCGCACGGTGCCTTGCAGCCGTGGCGCGGCGGCGAGCGACCAGGCGCCGTCGAGCAGCATGGTCGAGCGCACGTGCTCGCCGACCCCGGCGGCCACCGCCAGCCAGCGGGCGGGCAGGCCGCCGAACTCGCCGCTCGTCCTTAGCCGCCCGCGTTCCCAAGCCAGTTCGCGCAGCGTCAGCCGCCCGGGCTCGAGTTGCGCTTCGAGCGCGCCGACCGCTACCCGGTCGCGCGCGATGGCGAGCGTCGCCGGCGCGGCGAGGCGCAGCGGGTACAGCCCGGCATTGGTCAGCGAACGGATTTCGCCGCGCCAGCCTCGTTCCGCCTGCCAGCCGCCTGTGAAACGCGCCTCGATGTGCGTATCCGGCGCGTCGACGGAAAGCTGCGCCTCGTGCCGCGCGAGCTTGCCCGCCAGCGTCGCCTTCGCAGTGCGCAGCGTATCGTCGCCCGGCAGCTGCAGCGCCTGCACCTGCGCGGTGGCTTTGACCTCGGGGTCCCGCCACGCGCCTTCCAGCGTGCCGCTTGCCTGCAGCCGGCCGGCGATGTCGGGAGAGAGGTCGCGCAATTGCGCGATCGCCAGCGTCCAGGCGAGGCGGTCTCCGGCGCGTCCGAAGTCGCCGCGCACCGTGGCCCGGCTCGGGCCGAATTTCAGCTCGGCCTGCGCGCGCGTGACGCGATCGCCCGAGAAGTGCGCACGACCCCGGCTCTCGAACGGCTGCTCGAGCAGGGTGCTCGCCTCGAGCGTCCAGCGCGCATCGAGCGCCGTGACTGCGCCGAGCTTGCCTTCGGCCTCTGCGCTGCCGTGTATCGATCCGTCCGGGTACGGTCCGAAGGCGGCCGGATTGACGCCCTCGAGCGCGAGCCGCGCTTGCACGTCGATCGCCGCGCCTTGGCGCACGGCGCGCCCCTCGAGGCGCATGCCCGCCTGCGCCAGCGTGCCTCGCACCGACTGCTCGTCCCGGGCGAGAGCAATGTCGAGATTGCCTTGCAACGCCATGTGCCGAAGGGTGCCGTGAATCGATTTGGGGTCCAGAGCACGCACCTCGACGACGGCGCGCAGGTGCTGCGCGTCGACGTCGCCCGAACCGATGAGCGTGCCGCTGCCCGGCAGATCGACGCGCAACTGCTGCAGCGCGGCGCGCGCGAGATCGGGGCTTGTGAAGCGGGCGCGCGCTGCGACGACAGGCAATCCGCCCGCGTCGAGCGCCGCAGGAGCGCCATTGGTGAGCGACAGGGTACCGGCGTACGCGCCGCCTGCGGCCTCGAGCTGCAACACCGCGGAGAGCGACGTCTTCGGCAGCACGGGATCGACGCGCGCGAGGTCCACCGGCCCGGCGCGCACCTCGAGCGAGCGCAGGGCGGAGGGCTCGAAGGGCGCGACGATCAGCGTGGCCCGCGCGGGGATTCCCGCGATCGTCGCTTCGAGTGCGGCTTCGAGGCGTTCGAACGAGCCTTTCACCTGTGCCTCTACGCTCGCCGGGAAGCGCTCGTCGGGCCGCGTGAACGCGCCGAGGGCGGAAAGCGAGCGCGCATCGAGCACCACGTGCGCGAAACGCAGGTCGCTCAGCAAGTGCCGCGCGTCCCCTCGTTGCAGCTCGAATCGCCCGATCGACACCTGCATAAGGCGGATGCCGAACGGCAACGCCACGCCGGAAGAGGCCGCCGGCGCTACGGCATCGCGCCCCGCGAGCACGACCTGCAGCGATGCGACGTTCAGCGGCTCGATGCCCAGGGCGCCGCGCAGCAGCGCCAGGGGATTGCCTTCACCACGCACGCCCCGCGCTTCAACGCGGACCCTGTCGTCGGCGTACGCCATGCGCCCGAAGCGGACCTCGGTGGCGAGGGTGCCGCTGGCATCCTCGAGCGCAAGCCTGCCGCCGCTCGCGGAGACGACGCGCGCCATCGCCCAGTGCAGTCCTGCTTCGGTGCCTCCCAGCCACGCCAGACCGGCGAACGACGCCGCCGCGGCGAGCACCAGCAGGACGACGAGAGCGCGCCATCTGCGTTTCATCAGAAGAAGTATCCGACGGACAGGTGCAGGCGCAGCTCGCGCGTGTCCTCGCCGTAGGCGAGGTCCACGCGCGCCGGCCCGATCGGGGTGCGCAGGCGTGCGCCGAAGCCGTAGCCGAGCGCCGCGCGGAAACGCTCGCCCTCATCCCAGGCGTCGCCCGCATCGACGAACGCCGCGATGCCCCAGTCTTCGGCGAACCAGTGCGTGTACTC
>CAZAEG010000047.1:0-8608 GCA_964484035.1 uncultured Enterobacteriaceae bacterium
GCGAATGCTCCTCGCGAAAGAGGATCGTCTTCCCCGCCGCGAAGTACATGAACGCGGAGCCGAACGAACCGGGAAATCTCCTCCCTTCCGCCTCGACCAGGTTGATGTTCGCCTCGCCGTCGATCTGCGCCCCGCCCAGGAAGAAAACGTCGATCCGCCCCTGCCCCGCCAGATCGAACAGCTCGCGCGAGCCCTCGGTAAAAGGATTCCCGCTCCTTTTCTGCAGCAGGGAAATACGTAGCGAAGGCTTCTGCTGCTTCAGCAGAAAAGCCCCGGTGGCCGGAATCGGCGAAGCCGCTCCCACCGCCACGTGCCGCGCGTCGCCGATCAGGCGCGCGATGACACAGGCGAGGAGCTCTTCTCGCTGGTACGGTGCCACACGAACTCGTCGAGATACTGCCTGAAGCCGTCCGCCGTCTTCGCCATGCGCGCATAGACCTGCACGTGCGCGTCGTCGATGCCGTACACGCCCGGCACGCCGAGCGGCCAGGCGCCGCGCGGCGCGTGCGCCACCGCAGTGACATACACGCAACCAACGCACCCCGGCGCCAGGATCTCGTCCTCCAGCATGTCGCCGGGCTTCAGCTCTTCATAAGTCACGAAGCAGGACTTCGACGCATGCGCGATGGTGGCGAGCTCGCGCCGGCGCCCCACCCAGACGTTCCCCGCCTCGTCCGCCCAGCGCGCGTGGAACAGCGCCACGTCCGGCTGAATGGCCTTGGCCAGCAAGATCGGATCGCCCGTCCTGTAAGGATTGTCGATGGTCTTCCAGTCCGGATGCTCCTTCACCAGGTCCGAACCGAGCACCCCGCGCAAGGGCATGAACGGCACGCCCTTCTCGGTCGCCTGCAACCCCGTATGGATCATCGGGCAGGTGGCATCCAGAATCTTCAACGACCCCTTCTCCGCCGCCTCCGTGAACCGCGGTGCGAGCCCCGCCTCCCCCAGAGTCACGGCGCTCGTTTCCACCTCCCGCACGCACCCGGCACCAATAAGTATGTCGGCGCACAGCCCCAGCACCGGCACGCCGATCAGTTTCAGATCCCGCGCTTTCCTGCGCACGAGCGCGCGCACCACCGCCATCGCCACCAGGGAATAGTCCGGCGGCAGCCCTATCGAAGACCCATCCAGGATCGCCGCGGCTACAGCCTCGGCATCCTTCACGCCGTGCCCCCAACCGTCAATCCGTCGATCCGCAACGTCGGCTGCCCCACCCCCACCGGCACGCTCTGTCCTTCCTTCCCGCAGGTGCCGATCCCCGGATCCAGTTTCAGATCATTCCCGATCATCGACACCCGCGTCAGCACATCCGGCCCGTTGCCGATCAAGGTCGCGCCCTTCACCGGCACCGTCACCCGCCCGTCCTCGATCAAGTACGATTCGGACGCCGAAAACACGAACTTCCCGCTCGTGATGTCGACCTGCCCGCCGCCGAAATTCACCGCGTACAACCCCTTCTTCACGCTGCGGATGATCTCCGCCGGATCGGCATTCCCGCCCAGCATGAACGTATTGGTCATGCGCGGCAGCGTCAGGTGCGCGTAGGACTCGCGCCGGCCGTTGCCGGTCAGCGGCATCTTCATCAAACGCGCATTCAGGCTGTCCTGCAGCAGCCCGTGCAGCACGCCGTTCTCGATCAGCACCGTGCGCCGCGTGGGGTTGCCCTCGTCGTCCACCGTGAGCGAGCCGCGCCGGTCGGCAAGCGTGCCGTCGTCCACCACCGTCACCCCCGGCGCCGCGACGCGCTCGCCCATGCGCCCGGCGAAGGCAGAAGAACCCTTGCGGTTGAAGTCTCCCTCCAGCCCGTGGCCGATGGCCTCGTGCAGCAGGATCCCCGGCCAGCCCGGACCGAGCACCACGGTCATGGTGCCCGCGGGCGCGGGCCGCGCCTCCAGGTTGACGAGCGCCTGGTCGACCGCGAGGCGCGCGTATTCCTCGAGCTTCTCCTCGGTAAACAGCGAATAGTCGGTGCGCCCGCCGCCCCCCGCGCTGCCGCTCTCGCGGCGCCCGTGCTGCTCGGCGATGACCTGCACCGAGAGGCGCACCAGCGGGCGCACGTCGGCCACGCGCCGGCCGTCGGCGCGCGCCACCAGCACCACCTCGTACTCGCCGCCGAGCTGCGCCATCACCTGGCCGACGCGCGGGTCGCGCGCGCGGCACAGGCGCTCGAGCTTTTCCAGCAGCGCCACCTTGGCGCCCGAGTCGAGCGAGGCGAGCGGATCGAGCGGCTGATAGCGGCGCGGCGCGGTCGCCCGCCGCGCCAGGTGCGCCGAGCGGCCGCCGCCCTGGCGCGCGATGGCGCGCGTGGCGCGCGCCGCGTCGGCGAGCGCGTCGAAGCTGATTTCGTCCGAGTAGGCGAAAGCGGTGCGCTCGCCCTGCAGGGCGCGCACGCCCACGCCCTGCTCGATGGCGAAGCTGCCCGCCTTGACGATGCCTTCCTCGAGGCTCCAGCCCTCGGAGCGCGTGTACTGGAAGTACAGGTCGGCGTGGTCCATGCGCGGCGCGGCGAGCGCGCCGAACACCGCGTCGAGGCGGCGCGCCTGCAGATCGTAGGGCGCCAGCAGGCAGGCATCGGCGGTGGCTAGCAGGGTATCGACGTCCATCGCGCTCCTTCAGTCTCCCGCAGGCGGCTTCGGCGGGGCCGGCATGGGGGTCAGCTTTTCCACTTTCGGGTCGGTCCAGCTGCCGCTGATCCCGTATTCGAAGGCGAACATCTGGCCAAGCGGATTCTTCAGCAGCCTCTGCGCCAGCAGCGTTGTCAGGCCGACCACCGGACTGATCGCCACGGCCGCCGCGGTGGTGGCCGTGCTGTCGAGCGCGGGCACCACGCGCACGCGCAGATCCTGCGTCTCCCCGGCCAGGTCGACGCTGCCCGTCATGCGCACCTCGGCCGCGCCGCCGCTCATCCTGAAATCCTTGGTCTCCAGCGTGCCCTGCGCGATCTGCGCCGTGGCGTCGATATTGTCCCACTGGAAGCCCTTGGAGAACACGTCGCGGAAGTCGAGCGTGATGCGCCGCGGCAGCATCTGCAGGCTCATGAGCGAGACGAGCTTGCCGACGCCCGGCTCGATCTCGAGGAATTGCCCGTCCTCGGCGTGCAGCTGCAGGTTCCCGCTGAGGCTCGCGTAGTCGATCGCCGCCGGCTCGCCGTCCCAGGCGAGCGCGGCCTTGGCGCTCGCTTTGCCGCCGCGCACCAGCCCCGGGTAGCCGACGCGATCGAGAAAGCGCCCGATGTCGCTCGAGCGCATCTCGAAGTCGAACGTGGTGCGCGCCGCGGGCGCGATGCGCCACAGCCCGGTGCCGGTGAGCGAGCCCTCGGGGTTCTGCATCTGCAGGCGCTCGACGCGCCAGTCGGCGCCTTCGTGGCGCGCGAAGATCTCCACGCGCCCGAGGCGCTTGCCGCGAAAGCCGAAATCCTCGGCCACCAGGTCGAGCGCCGGCAGCTCGCGCGCGGCGCGCGCCGGCGCCCCCCCCGGCACGTCGGGCGGCACGTCGAAGCGCGCCATGCGCGCCTGCAGCTTCGCCTCGCCGCGCGTGCTGTAGACCACGTCGCCGGCGATGGCGTTCGAGTTCAGGCTCGCCGTCCACCCACCGTCCTCGAGCTGCGCGTTCACCGAGATGCCCTGCATGCGCTTGCCGAACGCGTCGAGCGTGCCGATGCTCATGTCGACGGCGATGCGGCCCCCGCCCCCGCCGCCCGCCGTCTCGGCGAGCAGCGCGCGCCAGCGGTCCAGGTCCAGCTCCTGCAGCGAGCCGTAGAGCAGCGCACGCGTCGGGCGCTCGGGAAAGCGGAAGCGCGCGCCCGGCGGCGGATAAAAGGCGATGGCGGCGCGCTCGACCCACTCCTCGCCGTCACGCTGCTGCAGGATCTCGGCGCGCAGCAGGCGGCCGAGCGCGACGCTGACGCGCCCGCGAGCGCCGCCTTCGCCCTGCAGAAGGGCCACGCGCAGCAGCTGGATGCGCTCGGCGTCCTTCGCCAGCGGCGGCGGCAGGCTGCTCGAGACGCCGGCGAGGTTCGATTCCAGCACGATCTGCGGCGCGGCGCCGCGCGCCAGGCGCACCGAGCCGGCGTAGGTGGACGAGCCCTGCAGCCGGCTGCGCCACGGCTCGGGCAGGAGCGGCGCCAGCCCCTCGACGGTGAACGTGCCGCCCGCGCTGAGCACCACGCCGCCGCCGCGCTGGCTGCCGCCGATGACGCGCAGCGGCCCGCCGAGAAAGCGGCCGCTCGCGTTGCGCAACTGGACCGACGCTTCGGTGAACGCCAGCGTCCCCGCGGCGCGCTCGATCGGCGGCAGCCGGGCGCCGAGGCCGAGCGTATTGCCCGTGAAATCGTACTGGCCGTACGCGGTGAACTTGTCGCGCTCGGCGAGCGGCAGCTGCAGGCTGAGCCGCAGCCGGCCGCGCCCGGCCACGCTCACGGCGTCGCCCGCCTCGCCCAGCAGGACGCGCAGCGGACTGCGCCGGATGAACTCGAGAAAATCGGCGCTCGGCCCCTCGGCCTCGCCCGCGATCTCGAGGACCGCGGGCGCGCGCAGGCTCATGGCGGCGCGCGTGTCGCCCAGCGTGGCGCCGAACACGCGCGCGCGGCGGGCGCGCATTTCCATGCTCGCGCGCTCGAAGCGCAGCTCGCCGTCGATGCCCTCGATCTCGGGCCAGCCCTCGGCGTAGGCGAGCACGCCGTCGCGCACCTGGGCGACGACCTGGAACTGGCCGAGCTGCGCATCGGTGAACGGGAAGTGGCGCAGGTCGCCCTGCAGCCGCAGGCGCACGTCCGTCGCCTGTCCGGCACGGATCGCGCGCACCAGCCAGTCGCGCGTCTTCGCGCCCATGATCTCCGGCCGCGGCAGGTAGGCGGGCAGCGCGCGCGCGTCGGCGCGCTGCAGCTGCGCGCTGAGGTCGATCGTCCCGCGCCCCTTGCCCGTGGTGACGTAGCTGCCCGCGGCGCTGCCCGCGAGGTCCGCGTTGGCGAACTGCAGAGCGGCGATGCGCACGCTGACGCCGCCCGGCGCGCGCCGCTCCCAGCTCACTTCGCCGCCGAGCGACGCGAGGCTGATGCGCGGCTCGGGGAACAGGCGCGGCAGGGCGATCTCGGCGTCGCGCGCCGCCAGGACGAGCGCGCCCCGCGACTCCGTCGCGTCGATGCGCCCGGACAGGTTGGCGAAGCCCGGGAGCGCGCGCCAGGCGCTCATGCTGATGCCGTCGAAGCGCGCGCGGCCGTTGAAGCGGGCGTCGTCGGGCAGCTTGCCGCGCCATTCGAAGCTCGCGTCGCTCACCTTGCCCCGCGGCGCGAGCTCGGTGAGCAGCGCCCGCAGGTCGGCGGGGAACGGCAGGTACTCGGCGAGTTGCGCGAGCGGCTCGAGCTCGAGCAGATCGGCGCTCAGCGTGCCGCGCGCCGGCTCGCCCGCCTCCCAGCTGGCGCGGAACGTGGTGCCGTGCATCGGCGGCCCGTCCACCGGCACGAGCGCCAGGCGGCGCGTGCCGAACTCGTAGCCGCGCTCGGTGCCGCGGCCCTGCACCCGCCCGGCGACGCTCGCCAGTCGCAGCTCGGGCAGCTCGCGCCCGAGGCGCACCGCCACGCCCGAGAGCGCGAGGTCCGCCGTGGCATCGACGAGCTTGCCCGCGCCGAACGTCGCCCACAGCCGCAGCGCGCCGTGCCCGCTGCGCACCTCCAGCGGATAGTCGAACCACGCGCGCCAGCCGGCCAGATTCGTGGTGCCGAGCTCGGCGTACACGCGGCCGTTCCAGGTCGCCGGCAGCGCCACGCTGCGCCCGACGAGCGAGGCGCGCAGCTCCACGCCGGCGCCGAGCTCGGCCGGCGGACGCGCCGACAGGCCGAACTGGTGCACCTCGCCGCGGTTGCGCAGGCGCAACTGCAGGCCGCGCAGCGCGAGCGGCGGCGCGCCGCGCAGCTCGTCGACCCATTCGATCTCGGCGTTGCGCACGATGATCTCGCGCTGGCCGAGGATCCAGTTGGCGAGCCGGCCGTCGCCGCTGCCGCCGGCGCGCGCCGCGAGCGCAATGCCGGCCACCGAGAGCACGCCGTCGGCGCCGCGGCGCACGCTGAGGCGCGGGCCGTCGATGGTGAGCGAGTGAAAGCGCAGGTCGCGCGCCAGCAAGCTCGCCCAGCCGACCACCGGCTCCACCGACGGCAGCACCAGCGCCTCGCGCCCGTCGCGGTCGTAGACGCGCAGGTCGGTCACTTCCAGGCGCGGATGCAGCCCGTCCCAGTCCGCGCGCAGCGCGCCGATCGTCACCGGCAGGCCCACCGCCCGCGTCAGCGCGGCCACCACCTCGTCCTGGTAGCGCTCGACCTGCGGCAGCAACCAGAAGCGCAGCGCGAGGAACACCGCGGCGCAGGCGAAGAAAACCGTCCAGGCGAGGAATTCCACCACGCCCAGCAGCGTGCGCGCGGCTGTGCGTCGCTTCGGAGATTGCATTGCGCTTCGCGTTGCCCCTATAGTCGTAGCCGCTCGCAACCCGGATCACGCTCGGCGTATGGATTGGGGGCGGCGCGGCGCGAAAAGTTCTCGCGCGAGTGTCGTTCCCACGCGTCATTCTAACCGCAGATGCCCGCACTCGACGGCAAGCTGTCCCTCTCGCGCTTTGCCGAGCACGCGCTCGCGGCGCGCCCGGAGCTCGCCGCCGCGCTGCGCGCGCCGGTGCCCTTTGCGCGCGCGCAGATGGCGGCGGCGTTGCAGGGCGCCGAGGCCGACGACGAGCGCGCGCTCAAGCGCCGGCTGCGGCGCCTGCGCCTGGAGGTGCTGCTGCGCGTCATGGCGCGCGACCTCGACGGCAGCGCCGACCTGGCCGAGGTGTGCGCCACGATGAGCGATCTCGCCGAGCTGGAGATCGCGGCGGCGCTCGACTGGACGCGCGCCCGCGACCTGGTGGTGGTGGCGATGGGCAAGCTCGGCGGGCGCGAGCTGAACGTCTCCTCCGACGTCGACCTGATCTTCGTCTATCCCCCGGGCCTGGACCCCGAGCCGCTGGAGCGCGCGGGGCGCAAGCTCATCGCGCTGCTCTCGGAAGTGACCGAGGACGGCTTCGCGTTCCGCGTCGACATGCGGCTGCGCCCTTACGGCGACTCGGGGCCGCTCGCCTCCAGCTACGAGGCGCTCGAGGCCTACTTCGTGGCGCAGGGCCGGGAATGGGAGCGCTACGCGTGGATCAAGGCGCGGCCGGTCACCGGCTCGCGGCACGACGAGCTCGCCACCATCGTGCGCGCCTTCGTGTATCGCAAGTACCTCGACTATCCGACGCTGGCGGCGATGCGCCGGCTGCACGCCGAGGTGCGGCGCGACGTGGCGCGGCGCGAGCTCGCCGGGCACGTGAAGCTCGGCCGGGGCGGCATCCGCGAGATCGAGTTCATCGTGCAGGCGCTGCAGCTGGTGCGCGGCGGGCGCGATCCCGCGCTCGCCGTGCGCCCGACGCTGGAGGCGCTGGCGCGCCTCGGCGAGCGCGCGCTGCTGCCCGCCGACTCGGTGCGCGAGCTCGCCGCGGCCTACGTGTTCCTGCGCAACACGGAGCACCGCCTGCAGTACCTGGAGGACCAGCAGACGCACGCGCTGCCCGAAGACGCGGCCGACCGCGAGCGCGTCGCGCGCATGTCGGATTGCGCCTCGTGGGACGAGTTCAGCGCCCGGCTGCAGGCGCACCGCGACGCCGTGCAGCGGCATTTCCAGGACGTGTTCGCCGAGTCGGCCGCGGTCGATGCGCCCGATCTCTGGCAGGACGACCGGGCGGCGATGGCGCAGGCCCTGGCGGGACGCGGCTTCGGCAATCCGGACCTGAGCGCCGATCGCCTGGTCGCCGCGCGCCGCGGCCAGCGCTACGCGCTGCTGCCCACGGATTCGCGGCGGCGCTTCGACGCACTGGTGCCGGCGCTCGCGGCGTCCGCCGCGCAGACCGCCAACCCCGACGCGACGCTCTCGCGCGGACTCGAGCTGATCGAGACCATCGCGCGCCGCGCCGCGTACCTGGCGCTGCTCGCGGAGCATCCCGAGGCGCTCGAGCGCGTCACCAAGATGATCGCCGCCTCGAGCTGGGCGGCGGACTTCGTCACGCGCCACCCGCTGCTGCTCGACGAGCTGCTCGACGACCGCATGCTGAGCACGCCGCCCGACTGGGCGGCATTCGAGCGCGCGCTCGCCGCGCTGCTGGTCGACGCTGCGGGCGACGTCGAGCGCCAGATGAACGTGCTGCGCGAGCAGCACCAGGCGCAGGTGTTCCGCTTGCTCGCGCAGGACCTCGCCGGGCTGCTGACGGTGGAGCGCCTCGCCGATCACCTGTCGCAGCTCGCCGACCTGGTGCTCGGCGCCGCGCTCGACGTGGTCTGGGTGCAGCTCGACGCACGCCACTGCGAGCAGCCGCGCTTCGCGCTCATCGCCTACGGCAAGCTCGGCGGCAAGGAGCTCGGCTACGCCTCCGACCTCGACCTCATCTTCCTCTACGACGACGCCGACGAGCGCGCGCCCGAGAACTACGCGCGCCTCGCGCGGCGCCTGAACCACTGGCTCACCACGCGCACCTCGAGCGGGGTGCTGTTCGAGACCGACCTGCGGCTGCGCCCCTCCGGCGAGTCGGGGCTGCTGGTGACCTCGGTCGAGGC
>CAZAEG010000048.1:0-3184 GCA_964484035.1 uncultured Enterobacteriaceae bacterium
TGGATTCCTCCGACAGGTTCCAGATCGAATTCTGCGTGTAGCCGATGTAGAAATCCGCCAGCCAGGGCTGGTCGCTGCCCCAGCCCATGTCGCGGTCGAACAGCCGGTACTTGAACGACAACTGCAGGCGCGCAGTGGTGCCCGAGCGCGTGCCGACGACGAAATACGTCGACTCGTGCTCCGAGACCGGCGGCGCGGGCCCTTCGCGTTCGCCGATCGCCAGGCGCTGCAACGCGTCGGGCCCCGCCTGCACCACCAGCACCAGCACGTTCGAGGCACGGTCGACGAGCTCGAGTCCGAGCGTGCCGGCGAGCGCCTCGGGCATGCGCGCCGCGTACGTGCGCCGCGCTCCCGCGGCAGGCGCGCTGGCTTGCGCCGCGATTACGCGCCCGACCCGGTCACCGCGCACGCGCATCCCGATGGCCTCGGGCAGCGGCTCGCCGGCGACGCTGAACAGCTCGACCTCGAAGCGCGCGCCCGCCTTCACCTGCGGCTCGTGGCTCGACAGGATCCAGTCGGCGGCCGCGGCGGGCAGCGTGGCGAGCAGGCCCGCCAGGAGCAACCAGCGCGTCATGCTTTCCTGCGAGAATGATTCGCCATGAGCGAGTTTAGCGCGACCTTGCCCGCCGTTTTCGTTTCCCATGGTTCGCCGATGCACGCGCTCGAGGCGGGTGCCACCGCGACCGGACAGGCCTGGACCGCGCTGGGTCAGCGCCTGCCTCGGCCGCGCGCCATCCTCATCGCCTCCGCGCACTGGGAAACCGACCGCCCGGCGCTGACCGGCAGCGAGCGGCCGGAGACGATCCACGACTTCCACGGCTTTCCGCCGCCGCTGTACAAGATCCGCTACCCGGTGCCGGGCGATCCGGAGCTCGCGGCGCGCGCGCGGGCGCTGCTGTCAGCGGCAGGCATGCTGGCCGCAGTCGACCCGGCCCGCGGCCTGGACCACGGCGCGTGGACGCCGCTCCTGTACGCCTACCCGCGGGCCGACGTGCCCGTGGTGCAGGTTTCCGTGCAGCCGGCGCTCGGGCCGCGCCACCACCTCGCGCTCGGCCGGGCGCTCGCGCCGCTCGCGCGCGAGGGCGTGCTGATTGTCGGTTCCGGGCACTTGACGCACAACCTGCGCGAGCTGAAGAGCGTGCGCGACACCGGCGTGGGGCGCGCCGAGCCCTACGTGAGCGAGTTTCAGGAATGGGTGCGCGCGCTAATCGAGGCGCACGACTACGACCGGCTCGCCGACTACCGCCGGCTGTCGCCTGCGGGCGTGCGCGCGCATCCGAGCGAGGAGCACTTTCTGCCCCTGTTCGTCGCGCTGGGCGCGGCGGGCGAGAAAGCGCGCGCCGAGCGTTTCGTCGGGCATGTCGAGGGCGGCGTGCTCGCCATGGACGCTTATTTGCTGCACGCGACGTAGTGCTGCGTCAAACCCTTACACGCGCCGGCGTGACTTAATGCACACACCTCACGGTCGCTGACAATCGGGCGACGCCATCGGGACTAGGGTCGATGTGCGGCAGCATCGGAGGTGAGGCGATGCCCGGACTGGCCCGATTCGAAGGCGACAAGGAAGCACGATTTCGCGCGCGCTACGCGGAACGCTCGATTCCTTTCATCCGCATTTCGCTGCCGCTCGCGGCGACGCTCTACCTGCTGTTCCTCGCGTGGGACTACAGCATCGCGCCGGAGGCGCTGCTCTACACGCTGAGCGTGCGCCTGCCGTTCAGCTTCTTCGCCGTCGTCGTTTTCGGCTTCACTTTCCTGCAGTCCTTCGAGCGCTGGTCGCAGAGCGTGCTCTGCGCCACCGTGATTCTCGGCGCCGCCGGCATCGCCCTCGTGCTCGCGATCCTGCCGCAGGGCTTCACCTACGGCGTCCCCGGCCTGCTGCTGGTCATCATGTACGCCTGCGGCGCCATTCGCCTGCTCCTGCGTTCGGCGATCATCGCCTGCTGCGCCATCGTCGTGCTGGCCAACACCATGCTGCTCGTCACTGGCGCCAGCACGTTCCAGTTTCTCAACACCAACGTGTTCCTGGTATCGGCATCGGTGATCGGCCTAGTCTATACGGCGCTGCTCGAGTGGACGGAGCGCCACGCGTTCGCGCTCGAGGAGGACCTGCGCCAGGACAAGCAGGCGAGCGAGACGCTGCTGCGCAATTTCCTGCCCGATCGCATCATGAATCGCCTGCGCGACGGCGAGCGCTCCATCGCCGAGGCCGTCGGCGAAGCCACGGTGCTGTTCGCCGACATCGTCGGCTTCACCTCCCTCACGCACCGCATGGCGCCGGGCCACGTGGTCGAGCTGCTGAGCGCCATCTTCAACCGCTTCGACGAGATCTCGGACCGTCTGGGCGTGGAGAAGGTGAAGACCATCGGCGACTGCTACATGGCGGTCGCCGGCGTGCGCTCGCCCACGCCGCACAACGCCGGGGCGATGGCCGAGTTCGCCATCGAGGCGCTCGCCTTCGTGCGCAGCTATGCCGAAGAGAACGACCTGCCGCTGCAGGTGCGGATCGGCATGAGCACCGGATCGCTGGTGTCGGGCGTCATCGGCACGCACGTGCCGATCTTCGACCTGTGGGGTGGCCCGGTCAATGACGCCAGCCGCCTGCAGCAGGATGGCATACCTGGCGCCATCCAGGTGTCCGAGACCACGTATTGGCGCCTGCGCAACAAGTACGAATTCCAGGCACGCGGCACGCTCACGCTCAAGCACGGCGAGCAGATCAACGCCTTCCTGCTGACCGGCCGCAAAGTGGCGGCCGGCGCCGGGCTGCGAGTGATCGGCGACGCAGCCGCGCGTGAAACCAGGGATGCGCGCTCGGTGAAGGCGGTGTGAGGTGAATACGGGTCTCGAGCGGCTGCAGACCGCCCCGGCACCGGCTGCGGCCCGCGCGGCGGGCTGGCTGTGCCCCGAGTATCGCGAGGTGGTGGAGCGGACGGTCGAACTGCTCTTGCGCACGAAGTCGCGGCTGCGCGCCGCCGTCCAGGGGAGCGCAGGGGCGCAGACCGAGCCCGCCATCGCGGCCATGACCCGGGACTTGTGGCGGGACTGGCGCATCGCCTGGGCCGAGGCGGCGGAGTGCCTGCCGGAGATCGCGGACACCGCGGAGCACCTGCGCCTCGCGAAGGACTACACCGAGGCGCATCTGACCCCGGAGCTGATGGGCGCGCCGCTGTGGCGCCAGGCG
>CAZAEG010000049.1:0-6376 GCA_964484035.1 uncultured Enterobacteriaceae bacterium
GCGTCGCCGAGCAGCGTCGCGCGCCCCTTCGACCAGTGCCGCGCCGGCTCGCGGTCGCACAGCACCCACATCTTCCAGACGTTGATCTTCTCCAGCAGCCGCCTGACCTCGGCGCGCTCGTGCGCGAACTTGCGCTCGAGCTCTTCGGGATCGCCGTAGACGTCCCAGCCCTCCTCATACCGGTCGCTGTGGAACACCGCCACCAGATTGTAGAGCTCGCCCCGCCGCAAGGGGTAATGCACGAGGTGCGTCTTCGGCCCGGCCCACAGCACGACGTTGTTCTGCCACAGGTCGCCGGGCACTGCCGCGCGCGGCAGCACCGCGCGGTAGGCGATGTGCCCGGAGACGCGAGGCTTGCCGTCGCCCAGGATCTGCGCGCGCACCTTCGACCACAGGCCGTCGCACCCGAGGAGGCAGGCGCCTTCGATTGTCTCGCCGCCGTCCATATGCAGCAGCACGCGCTCGCCTCTGTCCTCGAAGGACAGGCCCTTCCTCTTCTCGTTCAGCTCGATGCCTTTCTCGTCGCGGCAGGCCTCGAGCAGCACCTGGTAGAGGTCGCCGCGGTGGATGACGCCGTACAGGTAGCCGCGGAAGCGCTTGCGGAACGCCGCGCTCCCCACCGGCAGTCGCGTCACCTCCTCGCCGGAGAGCGCATCCATCATGATCAGGTTCTCGGGATGCGCCGACCAGCGCTCGATCGCTTCGGTCAGCCCGAGCACCTCGAACATGTGATAGACGTTCGGCCCGAGCTGGATGCCGGCGCCGATCTCCTTCAGCTCCGCGCCCTGCTCGAACAAACGCACGCGGCAGCCCTTCCTCGCCAGCGCGAGCGCCGCGGCCAGTCCGCCGATGCCGCCGCCCAGCACCAGCACCGGCAGCGCGCTCACGGCGCCACCAGGTCCTCGCCGATATCGGCGGCGCGCGCCACGCCGCAGAGCATCAGCGCGCGCTCGAACTCGCCGGCGAGGATCTCGATCGCGCGCTTCGCGCCCGCCTCGCCCCCCGCCATGACACCGAACAGCGTCGCGCGGCCGGTGAGCACGGCCTGCGCGCCGAGCGCGCGCGCCTTCAGCAGATCGACGCCGCGGCGCACGCCGCCGTCGACGAGCACCGTGAGCTTGCCGCCCGCGGCACGCGCGACGAGCGGCAGCGCGTCCGCGGTGGCGACGGCGCCGTCGAGCTGGCGCCCGCCGTGGTTCGACACCACGACGCCGTCGCAGCCCACGGCGGCGGCGCGCTCGGCGTCGGCCGGATGCACGATGCCCTTCAGGACGAGCTTGCCCGGCCAGGCGTCGCGCAGCGATTTCACGTCGTCCCAGGCGAACGAGGCGTCGAGCTCGCGGCCGACCGAGGCCGCGACATCGGTGAGGCGCGGCGCCTTGCTGAGCATCCCTGCGAGGTTTTTCATCTGCGGCACGCCGCGGCGCGCCATGCCTGCGAGCCAGGACGGCTTGAGCAGCACGTCGCGCGAATTGCGCCACGTGGGGACGAAGGGCGCGGCGAAGTCGTTGCGCAGGTCGCGCTCGCGCTTGCCGCCGGTGGTGAGGTCCACGGTCACCAGCAGCGCCTCGTAGCCCGCGGCCCGCGCGCGCGCGACGAGCTGCATGCGGAAGTCGCGGTTCTTCAGCAGGTAGAGCTGGAACCAGAGGCGCCCGCCCGCCTGCTCGGCGATCTCCTCGATCGAGTTGGTGGCGGGCGTCGCCAGCGTGTAGGGAATGCCCGCGGCGCACGCGGCGCGAGCGAGCATCAGGTCGGCGTCGTGGCGCCCCGCGCCGATCGCCCCGGTGGGCGCGATCGCCATCGGCAGCCCGGCGCGCACGCCGAACAGCTCGACGCCCGTGTCCACCGCGTGCACGTCGACCAGCACCTTCGGCAGCAGCCGCACGCGCTCGAACGCGGCACGGTTGCCGCGCAGCGTGGTCTCGTCCTCGGCGCCGCCGTCGAAGAAGTCGAACACCGAGCGCGGCAGGCGCGCGCGCGCGAGGCGGCGCAGGTCCTCGATGTTCACCGCGCGCTCGAGCCGGTTCATGGCCGGGAAGTGTACCGAGCGCGCCCGCCGCGCGCATAATGTCGTCTCACGAACCGACTGCGAACCCGACATGGCCCTCACCGCCTCCCCGACCGCCGCCCGGCCGCAGGCCGCCGCCCGCCTGAAGGGCGTGCTCTCGCCCGTCATCACGCCTTTCAAGGCCGACCTGTCGCCCGACGGCGAGCGGTTCGTGCGCCACTGCAAGTGGCTGCTGAAGAGCGGCTGCACCGGGCTCGCCATCTTCGGCACCAACAGCGAAGCCAACTCGCTGTCGCTGGAGGAGAAGCTCACGCTGCTCGCGGCGCTGCTGCACGCCGGCGTGCCGGGATCGGCGCTGATGCCGGGCACGGGGCATTGCGCCCTGCCCGCCACCGTGCGCCTCACGGCGAACGCGGTGAAGATGGGCTGCGCGGGCGTGCTGATGCTGCCGCCCTTCTACTACAAGGGGGTGTCGGACGAGGGCCTGTTCCGCTACTTCTCGGAGGTGATCGAGCGCGTCGGCGACGAGCGCCTGCGCGTGTACCTGTATCACATCCCGCCGGTGTCGCAGGTCGGGATCTCTCTGAAGCTCATCGGGCGTCTGCTGTCGAAATACCCCGGCATCGTCGCCGGCGCGAAAGACTCCTCGGGGGATTGGTCGAACACCAAAGCGATGCTGGACGAGTTCGGAAGGTCCGGGTTCGACGTGTTCCCCGGCAGCGAGCTCTTCCTGCTGGACGGCATGCGCCACGGCGGCGCGGGCTGCATCAGCGCCACCGCCAACGTGAATCCCGGGCCGATCGACCACCTGTTCCGCAACTGGCGCTCGGGCGAAGCCGACAAGCTGCAGGCGGGCATCGGCGCGACGCGCAAGATCATGCAGAAGTACCCGATGATTCCGGCGCTGAAATCGGTGGTCGCGCATTTCGGCAACGACGGCGAGTGGCGGCGCGTGCGCCCGCCGCTGGTCGAGCTGACGGCAGAGCAGGAAGCGGCGTTGATTCCGGAGCTGAAGGCCGCCGGGTTCGCGATGCCCGGGCTCGCCGGCTAGCGTGCCCGCGGTCCTCGTCACCGGCGCGGGCCGCGGCATCGGGCTCGCGACCGCGAAGGCGTTCGCGCAGGAAGGCTGGAAGGTCCTCGCGCTCGACAAGGCCTTTCCCGGCGAGGTGGCCGGCGAGCGCCTCGACTACGACCTGCGCGATCTCGCTGGGCTGGCGAAGCTGGTCGGTTCCCTGCGCCAGATCGACACTCTGGTGAACAACGCGGGCGTCCTGTACTGCGAGCCCTACGACGCGATTCCCGAGGCGCACGTCGAGGAGATCCTCGCGGTGAACCTGCGCGCGCCGGTGGCGCTGATCGAGGCGGTGGCGCCGCAGATGAGAAAGCGAAACTCGGGGCGCATCGTGAACGTAGGCTCGGTCGCCGCTTTCACCGGCCATCCCGACCTCTGGTACGGCGCCACGAAAGCCGCGCTCCTCAACATCACCAAGAGCTACGCCAGCCATCTCGGCAAGGACGGCATCCTGGTCAACGCCGTCGCGCCCGGCCCCACCCTCACCGCCATGTACGAGCAGCTCCCGCAGTCGAGAAAGGACGGCGTCATGCGCTCGGTGCACGCGGGCCGCGCGTGCACGCCGGAAGAAGTGGCGCAGGCGATCCTGTGGCTCGGCAGCTCGAGCCCGGCGTACATGTCGGGCAGCACGGTGGACGTCAACAGCGGGTCGTATCCGCGCTAGCCTTCCCCAGGGCCTGCTCGATATCGCCCACCGCGGCCGGCCGCACCAGCCGCGCCACTTCCCTGCCGTCGGCCAGCACCACCAGCGTCGGCCAGAGCTTCACGCGGAACGAGCGCCCGAGCCGTTTCCCCCGCGCGTCCGCGATCTTCAGATGCCGCACTGCCGGGTGCGCGGCGAGCGCCTGCGCGATGAGCGGCTGCGCGCGCCGGCAGTGCCCGCAGGTCGGGCTGCCGAACTCGAGCAGCGTCGGGCCCGGCAGCGCATCCACCTCGGCGCGCGAAGGCGCGCTCTGCGCGTAACCGGTACTCATCGCGCAAGTCTGCGCGGCGCGCCCGGATCGCGCCAGAGGGCGGGTACGCGGCGCGTCAACGCGCGCCGGCGCGGCGCGTTTCTCCGGGGATGGAGACGCGCCTCACCTTGCGACCGGGTCAGCCCGGCACCCGCAAGCTTGTTGCGCGCTACGGCGAGCGACTGGTGCGCGTGCGCTACCTCTACGACGCCGCCGGCGGGCGCCGCCTCAAGACCGTCGAGCTCGTCGTCGAGTCCGTGCCCTGGACGACTCGCGCGCGCAGTGCGCGGCGCCGGGACGACGACGTCGTCTACGTGCGCATCGCCCACCACGAGGCCGACCTGCGGGCGCGGGCGAAGCGCCTCGGGGCCATCTGGCGCCAGGCGCAGAAGCTCTGGGAAATCACTGGTCGAGATAGCAAGCGGCTGGGGATCGAGGATCGGATCGTGGAGAGCGACTGGGGGAGAACGATCCATTACTGGATATATGCCGGCATATGGCGCTATCCATAAGTAGATGGTTCAATCTACGTATGGATGGTTTTCAGCTTTTTGGACTGCCGTTCAACATACGTTAGACGGGCGGATCGATCCGCTCGCGGTTGCCCACGTCTTCAATCGTATCCCCATGAATGGTACCTTTCCGTAAACCTTCAAGGAGAGTTCCATGGCGACCTACGTCGACGGCTACGTGATCCCCATTAAGAAATCCAACGTCAAGGCTTACAAGAAGATGGCGCAGATCGGCTGCAAGGTGTGGCTGAAGCGCGGAGCTTTGGATTACTACGAGTGCGTGGGAGACGATCTGAAGGCCAAGTGGGGATCGAGCTTTCTCAAGCTGTGCAAGCTCAAACCCAGCGAAACCGTCGTCTTCGCGTTCATCGTCTACAAATCCAAGGCTCATCGCAACAAAGTCAACAAAGCGGTGATGTCCGATCCGGCCATGAATCCTCCCGACGGCAAGAAATTCCAGATGCCGTTCGACATGAAGCGCTTCGTGATGGGCGGGTTCAAGACCTTGGTGCAGGCATGACCGACCGTAAGCCGTCTAACCGCGGCATGGAGCCGACGCGCTGAAGCGCGCGGCTCACGCCGGACGTTAGCTGGCAGGACCATGTCCCCGATTCTTCCAAGGACCGCCGCCTACCTCGCCGGAGCTTTGGTCGCCACGGGCGCAGTTACCGCCTTCGAGATCTATGTGCTCGGCCGCTTCGAACCTCGCTGGGGTCGTGGTGGTTCGTTTCAAGTCCTATTCGCAGTACTCGCCTTCGTCTCAATGCTCGCGGCAGTCGGCTTTGCGGTTCGGGGGCACTACCGGCGCGCTCTGGGCGCGAAGCTCCTGTCCGCCGCATTAGGCCTCGGGTCAGCGCTGGTCCTATACGGACTGTTTGCACTTCACGATCGCTACCTTGACGGCAGTTTTCTAAGCCCTATCGTTATCGCCCTACTGTCCATAGGTATCGGTGTACTTTGTGCGGCCGTGCCGAATTCCCAGCCAACAGCCTATGCGCAGCCTGCCAGCTAACAGCGCGGCGCAGAGCGACGCTTTTCGCTCGGCGCTCAACGCGCCTACGCTCAGCGCGCCTGGCCGCGAACGTTAGCGCCGCACAGGAGATTGCCATGGACTGGAGTGCAGTTTCCGCAATTGCAGGATTGCTCGCGGCAATCTTCGTCGGCCTTACCGTTGTCTACCTTGCGCTCCAGATCAAGGCAAGTACACGGGCCACGCATTCGCAGACATATCACCTGGCGACATCCGCACTCGCCGAGATGGCGGGCATCATTGGTCGTGATAAGGAACTTGCGAGGATCTTTCGCATAGGTATGGTTAATCCCAGCTCTCTTACTGAGGACGAATTCACTCAGTTTGGCTACCTCGGCATCAGTCTCTTTCGTCGCTTTGAAAACGTGTTCTTCCAGTATGAGTCGGGAATGATCGACGAGGATTTTTGGGTGGGACACCGGGACAATATCTTGTGGTTCTTTCACCGACCGGGTATGCAAGTCTGGTGGAAAGACCGTAAGTTCGCTTTCAGCGAGCGCTTTCGTCAATTCCTCGACAACTCCGCGCCGTCCGAGATTGCTTCGCCGGAGAGCCGTCGGCTATGAGCGGGCTAACCCCGCCTTGCAGCCGACCGCCGCAAGCGTCACTTGCGGTTCCCGCGTCGCTTCGCTCCTCGGCGGCGGCTGAAGGCGAACGTTAGACGTCCTCATCGGTTCCCCGCCACAGGGAGGTATCACGTGAGGCATGTTGAGAGGCATAGAACTCATCGGGTCGGTTGGCTCCGGGCGGCCGTGCTTGGGGCAAACGACGGAATCGTCTCCACAGCGAGCCTTGTCCTAG
>CAZAEG010000050.1:0-2668 GCA_964484035.1 uncultured Enterobacteriaceae bacterium
GTAGATCTCGAAGCCCCACGGCAGCTCGAGCACGTCCTTCAAGGTGCGCGTCTCGGCCTGCGGGATGTCGACCGGGTCCTGCTTCTGGTAAATGCAGGCCTTCATGCAGTCGTTGCAGATGCGGTGCCCGGTCGCCGCGACGAGCGGGTTGTCGACCGCGATGACGGCGAGCGCGCCGATCGGCTGCCCGCGCGCCTTCACCAGGTGGAACTCGGAGATCTTCTCTTCGAGCGGGCAGCCCGCCAGCTCCACGCCGAACACCGTCTTGCGGAAGGCATCCGCGGGCGCCTTCTCTCTCAGGCCCTTCGAGCATGAGTCCTTGCCCTGCTCGTGGCACCAGATGCAGTAGTTGGCCTGGTCGAGCGCGCCCGTGAGGTCAGTGCCCGGATCGGTCAGCTTGAAGCCGTCGCGCTGGCGCAGCTCCGTATGGGGGATCAGCTTCATGAAGTCGAGCTTGTGCGGGGCCTTGAACAGCACCCCGGCCTTGTGCCTGGCCCTGCCTTCGGGCGTCGTCACCGCCCAGGCCGCATAGCGCGCGGCGGCTTCGAGCTGCGCCGCGTTCACCGCCTCGTCCTTCTGCCATTCGGTGACCTGGCGCGCGAAGTCGAGCTCGGTCGTGAAGCGGTAGCCGTCGGGCTGCGCGTCCCCGGGCTCGACCTTGTGCAGCGCGCGTCGCTGCACGAAGAGGCGCTTTACGCTATAGAGCGGCGCAAGTTCGTGGTGCCGCGCGGCGAGGGCCTGCAGCTCGGCTTCGATGCCGAACAGCCGCGCCAGAAAATCCTCCACGTGCGGCGCGAGCGCGATCAACAGCTCGGATTCGTCCTTGCCGGACGGTGGTGCAGCGCGCGCAGCCTCGAGACGGGTGCGCAGCCCGGAGTCGAGCTCGGCGAGAAACCGCAGGAACGCCGCATCGAGCCGCAGCAGGCCGTCCCTGGAGTAGAGATCCTCGAATGCAAGATCGAAGCGCAGCCGCAGCGTCATCAAGGGCGTGAATTATAATCGCCGCTCTCATCGCATCGAGGCGCATATGCTTATCAAGAACAGCGTGTTTCTGGTCACCGGCGGAGCCTCCGGGCTCGGCGCCGCCACCGCGCGCATGGCGGCGGAGAACGGCGGCAAGGTCGTCATCGCGGACATGCAGGCCGAAGCCGGCGAGAAACTCGCCAAGGAGCTTGGCGGGCGCTTCGCGAAGTGCGATGTCACCGCCGAAGCCGACGGCAAGGCGGCGGTGGCGCTGGCGCTGAAGGAATTCGGCGGGCTGCAGGTGCTGGTCAACTGCGCGGGCATCGCGATTGCCGAACGCACGATCGGCAAGGAGGCGCCGCACGACTTCGGGCGGTTCACGCGCGTCATCACCGTGAACCTGATCGGCACCTTCAACATGGTCCGCCTCGCGGCCGACGCCATGGCCAAGGCCGGTCCCAACGCAGCGGGCGAGCGGGGCGTGATCGTCAACACGGCGTCGGTGGCCGCCTACGACGGCCAGATCGGGCAGGCGGCCTATTCCGCCTCGAAAGGCGGCGTGGTGGGCATGACCCTGCCGATCGCGCGCGATCTCTCGCGCAACGGCATCCGCGTGTGCACCATCGCCCCGGGCATATTCGAGACGCCGATGCTGCTCGGGCTGCCGAAGGACGCGCAGGACTCGCTCGGCAAGCAGGTGCCGTTTCCGTCGCGCCTTGGGCGGCCGGCCGAGTACGCGCAACTCGTGCGCGCGATCATCGAAAACGAAATGCTGAACGGCGAGACCATCCGACTGGACGGCGCCATCCGCATGGGGCCGAAGTGAGCCGGCGCGCCGCATGGCCGTCGGCGCGACATCGTGAGGATCGTGGTCCTGGGAGCGGGCGTGATCGGCGTGACCGGCGCGTGGTACCTCGCGCGTGCGGGGCACGAGGTGACGCTGGTCGACCGGCAGGCCGAGGCCGGCTTGGAGACGTCGTTCGCCAACGGCGGTCAGGTCGCCTGCGAGCATGCCGAGCCCTGGGCCAGGCCGTCCGTGCTGCCCAAGGTGCTGCGCTGGCTGGGGCGCGAGGAAGCGCCGATGCTGTTCCGGCCGCGCGCCGACCTGCAGCAATGGCTCTGGGCCTTGCGCTTCGCAATGGAATGTCTGCCGGGGCGCTTCGAGCGCAATGCACGCCAGCTCGCAGGGCTGGCGCGCTACAGCAGCGAGTGCCTTGCCGAGCTGCGCGCCCAGACCGGCATCGAGTACGACCGCGTCGCGCGCGGCATCCTGCATTTCTGCACCGAGCAGGCCGAATTCGAGGCGCTGGCGACGCATGCCGCGAGCATGCGCGGCCTGGGCGTCGTGCGCGAGGTCAAGTCCGCGGCGCAATGCCATGACCTCGAGCCGACGCTGCGGGAGTCACGGGCCAGGGTCGTGGGCGGCGTGTATTCGCCGCACGACGAATCCGGCGACGCCCATGCATTCACGACGCGCCTCGTGCGGCTCGCCGAGCGCAAGGGCGTGCGCTTCCTGCGCGCCACGGCCGTCGAGTCCCTGGAGACCGCGGCCGGCCGCGTGAGTGCCGCGCGCGCAGGCAGCGAGCGGCTGGCGGCCGACGCGTTCGTCGTCTCCCTGGGAAGCTACAGCGCGCGCCTGCTCGCGCCGCTGGGAATCGCGATCCCGGTCTATCCGCTCAAGGGGTATTCGGTCACGCTGCCGCTG
>CAZAEG010000051.1:0-3167 GCA_964484035.1 uncultured Enterobacteriaceae bacterium
TTTCTCGACATCACGCTCGCCGACGACCTGGAGAACGAGTTCACCATGGCCTCGTTCAACACGCGCGCCGACCGCATGGCCGAGATCCTCAACAACCCGGCGATCCTGCTGGGTCTCGGCGACGGCGGCGCGCACCTCGACATGCTGTGCGACGCCGGCTACCCGACCTACGTGCTCGGCACCTGGGTGCGCGAGCGCAAGGTGCTGACGCTGGAGCACGCGGTGCAGCGCATGACCTCCGACCCGGCGGATTTCTTCGGCATCAGGGATCGCGGGCGGCTTGCGCCCGGGCTTGCCGCCGACCTCGCGATCTTCGATCCCGCGACGGTCGGCTCGATGGGGCGACCCGAGCGGCGCTACGACCTGCCCGGCGGCGCGAAGCGCATGGTGATGCGCTCGCAGGGCATCGAGTACACGATCGTGAACGGCGTGGTGACCTGGGAAAAGGGTGCGCTCACCGGCGCTGCTGCGGGTAGGGTGCTGCGCTCCTGAATTTGGATGACCTGGATCAAACGAAAGCGCTTTTGCCATTGACGCCGGGCACCACGGTGGTAAGTTGGAAGCGGACCAGCGAGGGCAGCCGGAGACTCCGGCCGCAGCAGCGTAATTCCCGGCGACCGTCGGGATAGCGTGCCCCCGGCGAGTGGTCCAAGCGCGGAATCTCGCGCAAACAGAGCGCCCAATAAGCGCTGCCCGTAGACTCGGGCCACAGGCCCCGCCACGAGCGGGGCCTTTCATTTGTCCCTCGCCAACGCTCACTTCGTCACCGCCAGCACGCCAGCCACGCGTTTGTCGGCCATGATTGTCGGGGGCGATGCCTGAGGCGCGCTAGGCCGGGAGCGCCGGCGTGTTCTCCGGCACGAAGAAGTCCGGCAGGAACTTGGTCGCTCCGGGCGCCGCCGCGTAAACTGAGAAATCGCGCACCCCGGCCGCGTGCAGCACTAGGTCGTCGATGCAGAAGTTGCCGGTGAATTCGCGGCTCGGCTTGGAGAGGATTGCGTGCGCCGCGTCGGCCATGATCTCCGGCTTGCGCGATTGCCGCATCATCGCCTCGCCGCCCAGCATGTTCACCGCGGCCGTGGCGATGGTGGTGCGCGGCCACAGCGCATTGGCGGCGATGCCGTCGTTCCTGAATTCCTCGGCCCAGGCGAGCGTGCACAGGCTCATGCCGTACTTGGCGATGCTGTAGGCGACGTGCGGCGCGAACCACCTGGGCGACAGGTCGAGCGGCGGGCTCAGGGTCAGGATGTGCGGATTGCGCGCTTTTTTCAGGTGCGGAATGCAGGTGCGCCCCGTGAGATAGGTGCCGCGCGCGTTGACCCCGTTCATCAGGTCGTAGCGCTTCATGTCGCAGGCGAGCGTGCCGGTGAGCTGGATGGCGCTCGCGTTGTTCACCAGGATGTCGATGCCGCCGAAGGCCGCGACGGCCTTTGCGACCGCCGCCACGACCTGCGCCTCGTCGCGGATGTCGCACTGCACGCCCAGGCCTTTGCCGCCCGCCTTCTCGATTTCGGCCACCGCGGTGTGGATGGTTCCCGGCAGCTTCGGGTGCGGTTCGCCGGTCTTGGCGGCGATGACGACGTTGGCGCCGTCGCGCGCCGCGCGCACCGCGATCGCCAGCCCGATACCGCGGCTGCCGCCGGTGATGAACAGGGTCTTGCCTTTCAGGTTCATGGATCCTCCTCGTGGCAAGTCGCGGCAAGACAGGGCAGCGGCTGGACTATACAGCCACGCCCGGGCGCGGCCACTTTAGAATTCGCATCTGACCCCGGCATTCGAGGATCCCATGGCCACCCATCTCAAGCGCCGCATCGCCCGGACCATCACCGACGAGATCGACCGCAAGGTGCGACAGACCGTCGAGGGCATTCTTGGCGCCGTGAAGAGCCGCGGCGACGCTGCGGTGCGCGAGTACTCCGAGCAGTTCGACCAGTGGACGCCGAGGAAGCTCTCGCGAACCGACATCGACGGCATCCTGGCGAATGTCGCGCCGGGCACGATCAGCGACATCAAGTTCGCGCAAGCGCAGATCCGCAATTTCGCCGAGCACCAGCGCGCTTCGATCCGCGACATCGAGGTCGAGACCCTGCCCGGCGTCAGGCTTGGGCACAAGAACATCGCGGTGGAAAGCGTAGGCTGCTACGTGCCCGGCGGCCGCTACCCGATGGTGGCCTCCGCGCACATGAGCATCGTTACTGCGCGCACCGCCGGCGTGAGGCGCATCATCGCCTGCACGCCTCCCAACCAGGGCGCGCCGCACGCCGAGACCATCGCCGCGATGGTGCTGGGCGGTGCCGACGAGATCTACGTCGTCGGCGGTGTGCAGGCGATCGCCGCCATGGCGCTGGGCACCGAGTCCATCCAGCCGGTGGACATGCTCTGTGGCCCGGGCAACGCCTACGTGGCGGAAGCGAAACGCCAGCTCTTCGGCAAGGTCGGCATCGACCTGTTCGCCGGGCCGACCGAGATCCTGGTGGTGGCGGACGACACGGCCGACGTCGAAATGATCGCCACCGACCTGCTCGGACAGGCCGAGCACGGACCCACGAGCCCCGCCCTGTGCATCACCACCTCGAAGACGATTGCCGAGGCGCTGCCCGCCGAGATCGAGCGCCAGCTGAAGGTCCTGCCCACGGCGGACGTCGCCGGTGTCGCCTGGCGCGACTACGGCGAAATCATCCTCGTGGACTCGCTCGAGGAGGCGGTGACGGAGGCCGACCGCGTCGCCGCCGAGCACGTCGAGATCCTGACGCGCAATCCGCGCTTCTTCCTCGCGCGCATGCGCAACTACGGCGCGCTGTTTCTCGGCCCGGAAACCAATGTCTCCTACGGCGACAAGGTGATCGGCACCAATCACACGCTGCCGACGCTCGGCGCGGCGCGCTACACCGGAGGGCTGTGGGTGGGCAAGTTCCTGAAGACCTGCACCTACCAGGAGGTGACGCGCGAGGCGAGCGTCAAGGTCGGCGAATACTGCTCGCGCCTTTGCGCCATCGAGCGCTTCTGGGGCCACAAGGAGCAGGCCGACCTCAGGCTGCGGCGCTACGGCGGGCAGAACGTCGGCCTGGGCGCCAAGTGAGCGACATCACGCAGCGCTTTCGGCTCGACGACAGGGTCGCGCTGGTGACGGGCGCCGGGCGCGGCATCGGCCGCGCTTGCGCGCTCGC
>CAZAEG010000052.1:0-2937 GCA_964484035.1 uncultured Enterobacteriaceae bacterium
CTCATGGTGAGCATCACCACCGGTGCGCGCACGCCCGCGGCGCGCAGCTGCTTCAGGGTCTCGATGCCGTTCATGCCCGGCATCTTCACGTCGAGCAGGATCAGGTCGGCGGGCAGCTCGCGCGCGCGGCGCACGCCCTCCTCGCCCGAGCCGACCGCGGCCACCACCTGCACGCCGCGGCTCTGCAGCAGCTCCTCGATGCCCTTGCGCACCAGCGCGTGGTCGTCGATCAGCAGGACGCGCATGTCAGCGCTGCGGCGCGTTGAACATCAGCACGATGCGCGTGCCCTCGCCCGGCTCGCTCTCGATCACGATTTGGCCCGCCAGCCCCTCGGTGCGCTCGCGCATGATGGCGAGCCCCGCGTGCTCGGGCGCCGCCTCGGCGCCGTCGGCCATGCCCAGGCCGTCGTCCTCGATCAGCACGGTGTACAGGTCGTCCTGGCTGTTGAGCAGGATGCGCACGTTGTGCGCGCGACTGTGCCTGCGGATGTTGGTGAGCGCCTCCTGGACGATGTAGAAGACCTGGATCTCCTGCGCCGGCGCGAGGTCGAGCACCGTGCACTCGTTCTGGAAGAACACCGCGATGCCGGTGTCGCGGCGGAAGCGCTCGACGAGCCCGGCGAGCGTCTGCGCGAGGCCCCCCTCGCCGATCTTCAGGCGGTAGTTGGTGAGGAGCTCGCGCACATCGTCGTTCGCCTGCTCCACCGCGCGGCGCAGCCGCCCCGCTTCGTACCGCGCGCGGCCGACGTCCTCGCGCGCGAGGTACTCGCCGAGGAGCTTCACCTGCAGGCGCATGCCGATGAGCGACTGCGCGAGCGAGTCGTGCAGCTCGTGGCCGATGATGGCGCGCTCCTCCATGATCGCCACGCGGCGCGCCTCGCTCTCCAGGCGCGTCTTTTCAATGGCGAGGCCGAGATGCCGCCCGACGCTGATCAGGAGCTCGGGCATGTCCTCGCCCATGGCGGCGAGCGGCCGGTCGAGGAACAGGTTGTACACGCCGAGGATGCGGTCCTGGTACTGCGCGGGGACCGCGACGAACTCGACGCAGTCACGCTCGAGCATCGGCCGGCCGATGAGCGCGGCGCACGGCGCAGTGCCGCGCTGCAGGTGGAGCCGCCCGTCGGCCGCGGCGCGGCTGCACGGGCAGCTGCCCGCGGGCATCAGCCGGTCGCGCTCCACGACCTCGGGCGCGAGGCCGCGGCTGGCGATGAGCCGCGTGCCGCCGTCGCCGGTGGCGAGGCGCACGCTCGCCGCGCGCGCGTCCACGAGCTCGATGAAGGTGTCCAGGAATCCGTCCAGCACCTGCTCGAGCTTGCCGGGCTGGCTGAGGCTCGTCGCCACCGCGTACTGGATGTCGCGCGACTGCGTCTTGCGCGCACGGCGCACCGACTGCGCCTGCGGCGCGTCCGCCTTCGGAGTCCTGGTGTCTGCCATGCCGCGGGCCAGCCTAACGCCGCGCCCGTGCGGCGTCCAGCGCCTCAGCGCGCGGGTTTGGGCGGCTTGTGCGAGGGATCGTTCGGATTGACGAAGATGAAGCGCCACTCGCCGGGATTGATCTCCACGTAATCCAGCGTGGCGCCGGTCAGCAGCTCGACGCTGCCGGGCGCGACCAGGATCGTGACGCCGTTGCAGGCCACCTGCGCGTCGCCCTCGGCCGCGTCGTCGAGGCCCATGCCGTACTCGATCACGCCCTTCGCGTCCAGGCGCGCGGCGAGGCGCAGGCACGGGCTGCCGCCGCCGGCTTGCTGCGCCGACGCGGCAATCTGCGCCGCCGCCTGCGGCGTGATGGTGATCATCAGCCCCTGCTCCAGGCGCACGGCGTCATCCGGCGTGGGTCACGGCGGTCGCGGCGAACTCCACGAAGCGCGCCGCCCAGCGGTGGCCGGCGACGTCGCGCAGGTGCGCGTAGGAGGCGAGCAGGTTCTTGTAGACGATGCCGTCGTGCCGGCCGTCGATGCCGTAGCCGCGCTCCACCGCGTAGGCGAAGCGCACGCCAGGCGCGAGGTTCTCCACGCTCGAGTAGTGGAACTCGTGCGCGCGGATGAGCGCGGGCTGCGCCGGCCACAAGCCGTTCCCCGTCTCGCGCAGGTGCACGTAGCCGCGGCCCACCGGGCGCGCGTGCATGACGATGTCCGCGGGCAGCACGCCCGCCATCTCGGCGCGCCGGCCGTGCCATTCGATCGAGCGCGCGAGGTACATCAGACCACCGCACTCGGCGTACGCGGGCATGCCGCCCTCGATCGCCGCGCGCACCGCGGCGCGCAGCTCGCCGTTCGCCGCGAGCGCATCCATGTGCGTCTCCGGAAATCCCCCGCCGATGAACAGGGCGTCCACCGCCGGCAGGCGCCGGTCGCGCAGCGCATCGAACGGCACGAGCTCCGCGCCCGCCGCGCGCAGCGCCTCGAGGTCGCCCGGGTAGTAGAAGCCGAACGCCGCGTCGCGCGCGATGCCGAGGCGCAGCGGCGTTCCGCCGGTCCGCACCGGTGCCGGGGCCAC
Source organism: uncultured Enterobacteriaceae bacterium (assembly GCA_964484035.1). Lineage (GTDB taxonomy): Bacteria > Pseudomonadota > Gammaproteobacteria > Burkholderiales > SG8-39 > JAABQT01. Next base: position 2,497 of record CAZAEG010000052.1, read on the forward strand.
GGCTGCCGCAAGCGGGGGCGCCGAGCGCGCCACCGCCAGCAGAGAATCGAGATCCACCTGCGCGGCGATGCGCCCGGCGATCTCCCCGACGCGCGCGCGCGCGCCTTGCGCCTCGTTGCTCGGCACGAGCCCGAGGTGGCGCTCTACGATCGTCAGCTGCTCGTCGTACTGCACGGCGCCCAGGACCGGCACGCCGGTGTAGTGCGCGATCACCGCGCGCAGCTTCGCCTCGTGGCGCGCGCCGCCGAGCTGGTTCAGGATCACGCCGGCGATGCGGATCCCCGGGTCGAACGCCTGGAAGCCGAGGATCAGCGGCGCGATGCCGCGCGTCATGCCGCGCGCGTCGATCACCAGCACCACCGGCGTGCCGAGCGTCGCCGCGAGCGCGGCGTTGCTGTTGCTGCCGTCCAGGGCAAGCCCGTCGTACAGGCCCTTGTTGCC
>CAZAEG010000053.1:0-2741 GCA_964484035.1 uncultured Enterobacteriaceae bacterium
GCTCGTAGTCCTGTCGGTCGGAACGGGGTACATCTTCAGCGTCGCATCCACCTTCTTCTTCGGCGGCGAGGTGCAGTTCTACGAGGCCGTCTCGGTGCTGCTCGTATTCATCCTGCTCGGCCACTGGCTGGAGATGCGGGCGCGGGCCGGCGCGAACGACGCCATCCGCGCGCTTCTCAAGCTGGCGCCGCCGATGGCGCGCGTGGTGCGCGACGGCAAGGAAGTGGAGATTCCTACCGCCGAGCTGGTCGCGGGAGACATCGTGATCGTGCGCCCGGGGGACAGGATTCCGGTGGACGGGGTCATCACCGAGGGGGAATCGCAGGTGGACGAGTCGATGCTCACCGGCGAATCGATGCCGGTGAAGAAGATCGTGGGCTCGAACATCGCGGGCGCGACCATCAACAAGAGCGGCGCCTTCCGCTTCCGCGCCACCAAGGTGGGCGCGGATACCGCGCTCGCACAAATCGTGAAGCTGGTGCAGGAAGCGCAGAATTCCAAGGCGCCTGCCCAGCTGCTGGCGGACCGGGCCTCGCAATGGCTGGTTCTCGCGGCCATCGTGATCGGCCTGGCGACGTTCGTCGTGTGGTACTGGGTGATCGGCCAGACGCTGCTCCTCGCAGTCACGCTGACCATCACGGTGTTCGTCATTGCCTGCCCGGATGCGCTCGGCCTCGCGACGCCCATGGCGATCATGATCGGCACCGGGCGCGGCGCGCAGAACGGCATCCTGATCAAGAATGCATCCGCGCTCGAGCAGGCGACGCACCTCGGCGTAGTGATCTTCGACAAGACAGGCACGCTCACGCAGGGCAGACCCGAAGTCGTGGAGGTGGTGGCAGCACCGGGCCGCAGCGAGAAGGACGTGCTCGCCCTGTCCGCCGGCATGGAGCAGCATTCCGAGCACCCGCTTGCCCACGCCATCCTCGAGAAAGTGAAGCAGAAGGGCAGCGAGGTCCAGGCCCTGCCGGCCGAGCGCTTCAGCAACGTCGACGGCATGGGGGCGCGCGCGACCTCGGAAGGAGAGCCTGCGCTCGTCGGCAATCGCCGCCTCATGGATGCGGAGCGGGTGGACATGGCCGGGCTCGAAGCCCAGGCCGAGCGCCTCGCCAGCGGGGGGCGCACGGTGGTGCACGTCGCGCGGGGCGGCAAGCTCTGGGGCCTGATAGCCATCGCCGATGCGTCGCGCGAGACTTCGGCCGCGGCGGTCAAGGCTCTGCGGGAGCGAGGGGTAGAGGTCGCGATGCTGACCGGCGATAACCGCGCTACAGCCGAGCGGATCGGACGCGAGCTGGGCGTCAGCACGGTCCTCGCCGAAGTCCTTCCGGGCCAGAAGGCCGAGCAGGTGAAGGCGCTGCAGGCGAAGGGAAAGAAAGTCGGCATGGTGGGCGACGGGATCAATGATGCGCCCGCCCTCACGCAGGCCGACGTCGGTTTCGCCATCGGCGCGGGCACGGATGTGGCAATGGAAAGCGCGGACGTCGTGCTCATGAAAAGCGACCCGTTCGGCGTGGTGGCGGCGGTGGGGCTCTCGCGCGCCACGCTGCGCAAGATGCATCAGAACCTGTGGTGGGCGGTGGGCTACAACGTGATCGCTTTCCCGTTCGCCGCTGGTGTGTTCTATCCGATCACCATCAGCCCGGAAATGGCCGCGCTCGCCATGTCGGGCAGCTCGCTGATCGTCGCCGCCAACGCGCTGCTTCTCAAGCGCGCGGCCATCCAGGGGCTCAAGTGAGCGCTCTGCTCGAGCCCTTCATCCACGAGCCGCGCATCGCCTACTTCTCGATGGAAATCGCGCTGCGCAGCGAGATCCCGACCTACAGCGGGGGCCTCGGCGTGCTCGCGGGCGACACCATGCGCAGCGCCGCCGACCTCGACCTGCCGATGATCGGCGTGACGCTCGCGAGCCGCGCCGGATACTTCCGGCAGGAGATCGTGGACGGTCGCCAGCTCGAGCGGCCCGACACATGGCAGCCGGAAAAGTGGGCGCGGCACCTGCCGGCGAAGGTCGCGCTGCAGATCGGCAGCCGGGAAGTCTGGGTGGGCGCCTGGCTTTACAGCGTCGAAGGTCACCGCGGCGGCGCGGTGCCGGTAATCCTGCTAGACACCGACCTGCCGGAAAACCAGGCCGAGGATCGCGAGCTCACGCACTACCTTTATGGCGGTGACCAGGCTTACCGCCTCAAGCAAGAGATGGTGCTGGGCATCGGTGGCGTGCGAATGCTGGGCGCGCTGGGGTTGGAAATCCGCAAGTACCACCTGAACGAGGGCCACGCTGCGCTGCTTACCCTCGAGCTGCTGCGGCGTCTCGCGCACTCGCCGCAGGAGGCCGGCAACCCAGGCCTGCACTACGACGTGCCCGCGGTGCGACAGCGCTGCGTTTTCACAACGCACACGCCGGTCGAGGCGGGTTACGACCAGTTTCCCTACGACCTTGCCGAGCGGCTGCTTGGCGACTTCATTGACGAGACGCAGCTGCGCAGGCTCGCGGGCGAGGACCGGCTCAACATGACGCGGCTCGCGCTCAATCTCAGCGAGCACGTGAACGGTGTCGCCCGGCGGCACGCCGAAGTGTCGCGGCGCATGTTCCCGGGCTATCGCGTGCATGCGATCACCAACGGCGTGCATCCCTGGACCTGGGCCTGCGACAGCTTCCGCCGCCTCTACGACGCGCACCTGCCGCGCTGGTGCCACGAGCCGGAGCTGCTGGTGCGCGCCGACCGCATCCCGGACGAGGATCT
>CAZAEG010000054.1:0-5835 GCA_964484035.1 uncultured Enterobacteriaceae bacterium
CTTGCCCATGTCGCCGCCCATCATCATGTGCACGCCCTGGAACACGACGCGGTTCGCCTTGCCCTTCATCCACAGCACGCCCTTGTAGCGCAAGAGGTCCGGGCCGTACACCTGGATCATGCCGGAGAGGAACTGCTCGAGCTTGTCGCCGTCGAAGGGCTTGTCCGACTTGAACACGAAGGACGCCACCTCGTCGTGGTGCTCGTGGTGCGCGTCGGCGAGGAACTCCGGGTCGAGCTCGAGGATGGCGTTCAGGTTGAAGCCGCGGATGTCGAGGATCTGCGCGATCGGCGCTTCGCCGAAGTGCACGTGCTGCACCGGCGCGCGCGGGTTCATGCGCTTGATGCGCTCGGCGAGCTTCTTCACGTCCTCCTCGGACACGAGGTCGGTCTTGGAGAGCAGGATGCGGTCGGCGAAGCCCACTTGCTCCTGCGCCTCGTGGAATTCATCCAGCTGCTTGGGCGCGTGCTTGGCGTCCACCACCGTGAGGATGGAGTCGAGCAGGTAGTAGTTGCCGATCTCCTCGTCGGTGAAGAAGGTCTGCGCCACCGGGCCGGGATCGGCCATGCCGGTGGTCTCGATCACCACGCGGTCGAACTTGAGTGCGCCGCTCGAGCGCTTGTCCTTCAGCTCGCCGAGGATCCTGATCAGGTCGCCGCGCACGGTGCAGCAGATGCAGCCGTTGTTCATCTCGAGGATCTGCTCCTCGGACTTCTCGATGAGGTCGCTGTCCACGCCGACCTCGCCGAACTCGTTCTCGATCACGGCGATCTTGTGGCCGTGGTCTTCCTTGAGGATGCGGTTCAGAAGCGTCGTCTTCCCCGCCCCGAGAAACCCGGTGAGTATGGTCACCGGCACCATCTGTTCCTGTTGCATCCGCCAAGTATAAATGGTGACTGTCACTATTTCTTCAGCACTAGCATGCCTTTCAAGTACTCGGCTTCGGGGAATTCGAGGGCGACGGGATGGTCGGCGGCGGCGTGGAAGCGCTCGATGATCGAGGCCTCGGCCCCCGCATCGAGCGCGGCGCCGGCGATGATCGACTGGAACAGCTCGCTGGAAACCCCGCCCGAGCAGGAAAAGGTGGCAAGCAGCCCCCCGGGGGCGAGCAGCTTGAAGGCGAGCAGGTTCACGTCCTTGTAGGCGCGCGCCGCGTTTCGCGCCTGCGCCGCGGTGGGTGCGAACTTCGGCGGGTCGAGCACCACCAGGCCGAAGCGCGCCCCCTGGTCGCGCAGCAGCCGCAAGTGCGCGAAGACGTCGGCCTTGACGAACTCCACGCGCGCGGCATCGAGCGCGTTGGCGGCGAGGTTGTCGCGCGCCACCTCCAGCGCCGGCACCGAGCTCTCCACCGCGAGCACGCGCCGCGCGCCGCCCGCGGCCGCGGCGATGGCGAAGCCGCCGGTGTAGGAAAAGCCGTCCAGCACCTCGCGCCCCGCGGCGAGCGCGCGCACGCGCTGGCGGTTCTCGCGCTGGTCGAGGAAGAACCCGGTCTTCTGCCCGCCTTCCACGTCGACGCGGAAGTTGAGCCCGTACTCGGTGATCGGGCAGCGCCGCGCCTCGCGGTTGCCGCGCGCGAAGCCGACGCGCGGCGCGAGGCCCTCGAGCTTGCGCACCTCGGCATCCGAGCGCTCGAACACCGCCTCGCAGGCGCTCGCCTCGGCGAGCGCGTCGAGCAGCGTCTCGCGCCAGCGCTCGGCGCCCGCCGAGAGGAACTGCGCCACCAGCACGTCGTCGTAGCGGTCGACGACCAGGCCCGGCAGGCCGTCGGACTCGCCGTGCACCAGCCTGAGCGCGTTGGTATGCCGCGCCGCGGCGAGCCCCGCGCGGCGCGCGAGCGAGGCCGCGACGCGCGCCTTGAAGAACGCAGCGTCGATCGCCGCGCCCGGCTCGAAGCTCCACGCGCGCGCGCGGATCTGCGAGGCCGGGCTGTAGGCCGCGAGCGCGAGCACGGCGCCCTCGGCGCTCTTCACCTCCACCGTGTCGCCCGCCGCGGCCTTGCCGATGACGCGCTCGATGGCGCCCGAGAAGACCCAGGGATGGCGGCGCTTGAGCGATCTTTCGCGCCCCGGCTTCAGGACGAGCGCGCTCATTTCTTCTTCGCCCGCGGGTGCGCGGCGTCGTAGACGCGCGCGAGCGCCTGATAGTCGAGGTGCGTGTAGACCTGGGTGGTGGCGATGCTCGCGTGGCCGAGCATCTCCTGCACCGCGCGCAGGTCCTGCGAGGACTGCAGCACGTGCGAGGCGAACGAGTGGCGCAGCATGTGCGGGTGCAGCCGCCCCGCCATGCCCTGGCGCGCGGCGCGCCGCCTGAGCTCGCGCTCCACCACGCCCGGCGCGATGCGCCGGCCGCGCGCGCCCACGAACAGCGCCTGCTCGCCCGGCGCCGCGAGCTGCGCGCGCACGCCGATCCACGCCTCGAGGGCCTGCCGGGCGCGCGCGCCCACCGGCACGGTGCGCGTCTTCGAGCCCTTGCCGGTGACCGTCACTTCGCCCTCGCGCAGATCGAGCCGCCCGTCGCCCACGTCGAGCGCGACGAGCTCGGCGAGCCGCAGGCCCGACGAATAGAGCAGCTCGAACATGGCGCGGTCGCGCGCCGCCGCGGGCGTGGCGTCCTCGCCCGCCTCGAGCAGGCGCTGCACCTGCTCCACCGAGAGCGCCTTCGGCAGGCGCCGGCCGGGCCTGGGTGCGCGCACGCCCTCCACCGGGTTGGCGCGGTAGCCCTTGTGGCGCACGAGCCAGCGGTACAGGCCGCGCCACGCCGAGAGCAGGCTCGCGAGCGAGCGCGGCGCGAGGCCGCGCGCGTGCATCTGCGCGACGAAGCGGCGCACCTGCGCCGCGTCGAGCGCGTCGAGGCGCGCCGCGCCCAGCAGCGCGAGGAGCGTGTCCAGGTTGTGGCGGTAGATCTCCAGGCTGCGCCTCGCCAGGCGCCGCTGGTGCTCGAGCGCGCCGAGGTACGCGCGGACCGCGGGCTCGTCCGGATGCGTGGCCGGATTCCTAGAGCCGCGCGGCGAGCGCGGCCGCGGTGAGCTCGCCGATGCGGCGCAGGTAGAGCGTGCCCATCTCGGCGTAGAAGCGCTGCGCGTCCTCGCTGCCGAGCGCGAGCAGCCCGACGGCCCGCGTCTGCCCGAGCGGCACGAGCGCGAGCGAGCGCACGTGCTCCGCGGCGTCGCCGAACCAGGGCAGGAACGGGCTTGCGGCCGCCGGGCCGCAGAGCGGCGCGCCCATCGCCTCCACGCGCGCGCGCAGCTCCTCGTCCACCGGCGCGGCTTCGGGCGCGCCCGCGGGCAGCACCCGGCCCCAGATGCGCAGCGCCACGTGCGGCACGGAGAAATCCTCGCGCAGGTGGAACTGCAGCGCCTGCGCCGCGGCGGCGAAGTCGCGCGTGGCGACGAGGCCCGCGGCGAGGCGGTGCACCTTCTCGCCGATGGCGTCGTTCGCCTCGCCGAACTTCAGCAGCTCGCCGAGCTTCGCTTCGAGCAGCTTCACCTTGTCGCGCAGCGACAGGATCTGGCGCTCCGAGAGCGGGATGGCGCGCCCGCCGTAGGGATGCGGCACGTAGATCGACTCGAGCAGCTCCGGGTGCTGGTCGAAGAACTGCGGATGGGTGCGGAAGAACTGCTCGACTTCCTCTGCGGTCATGCGGCGGCTCGCCCTTTTCGTCCTACAGTTCGATGGATCCTTCGAACACCGCCTGCGCGGGGCCCTTCATGCAGACGGGATTGTCGCCGCCCGCCCAAGCGATGGTCAACGCTCCGCCGCGCGTCGCCACGCGCACCGGCGAATCGACGAGCCCGCGCGCGATGCCCGCCACCGCCGCGGCGCAGGCGCCGGTGCCGCAGGCGAGCGTCTCGCCCGCGCCGCGCTCCCAGACGCGAAGGCGGAGCCGGTGGCGCTCCAGCACCTGCATGTAGCCGGCGTTCACGCGGCCCGGAAAGCGCGGGTGGCGCTCGATGAGCGGCCCCTGCGTCGCCACCGGCGCCGCATCGACGTCGGCGACCAGCTGCACGGCGTGCGGGTTGCCCATGGACAGGATCGCCAGCTCGACGCGCGCGCCGTCCACCTCCAGCAGCTCGACGAGCGGCGCGGCGCGCACCGGCGCGCCCATGTCGACGCTCACCTCGCCGTCGTCCTCGAGCCGCGGCACGATGACCCCGGCGGGCGTTTCCACGCGCAGCTCGCGCTTCGCCGTCAGGCCCCGCGCGTGCACGAACTTCACGAAGCAGCGCGCGCCGTTGCCGCACTGCTCGGCCTCGCCGCCGTCGGCGTTGAAGATGCGGTAGCGGAAGTCGTTCGTGGGCCGCTGCGGGCTTTCGACCACCAGCACCTGGTCGCAGCCGACGCCGAAGTGCCGGTCGGCGAGGCGCCGCAGCTGCTCGCGCGCGAGCGCGAACGGCGCGCGCGTGCAATCGAGCACGACGAAGTCGTTGCCCGCGCCCTGCATCTTCGTGAACGCGGTCAGAGGCAAGCGCGCAGCGTCCCGCACACGTGCCGGATCTGCTCATCCGTGAGCTGCGGGTAGATGGGCAGCGACAGCACCTCGTGCGCGGCGGCCTCGGCCTGCGGCAGCGACAGGCCGCCGAACTCCTTCTCGAACACCGGCTGGCGGTGCAGCGGAATCGGGTAGTAGACGCCGCTGCCGACGCCCGCGTCGGCGAGGATCTTACGCACCGCGTCGCGCTTCGCGACGCGCACCGTGAACTGGTGATAGACGTGCGCGCCGCGCCCGTGGGCCGCGGGCAGCTGCAGGTCCGCGCCGGCGAGCAGCTCGCGGTAGCGCGCGGCGTGCCGCTGGCGCGCGGCGGTGAAGCGCGCGAGGTGCGGCAGCTTCGCGCGCAGCACCGCGGCCTGCAGCTCGTCCAGGCGGCTGTTGTAGCCGATCTCCTCGTGCAGGTAGGTCTGCCGGCTGCCGTGGTGCCTGAGCATCCTCAGGCGCGCGTCGTGGCGCGCCTCGCGCGTGGTGATGAGGCCCGCGTCGCCGTAGGCGCCGAGGTTCTTCGTCGGGTAGAAGGAAAAGCAGCCGAACTCGCCCCAGGCGCCCGCCGGGCGGCCTTCCCAGTCGGCGCCGATCGCCTGCGCGCAGTCCTCCACCAGGACGATGCCGCGCCGCGCGCACAGCTCGGCGATCGCCGGCATCGGCGCGCACTGGCCGAACAGGTGCACCACGATCACCGCGCGCGTGCCCGGGGTGAGCGCGCGCTCGAGCGTCTGGGCGGTGAGGTTGAAGCTCGCCGGATCGACGTCGGCGAAGACCGGCGTCGCGCCGACGTAGGCGATCGCCTCCGCCGTGGCGATGAAGGTGAAGGCGGGCGTCACCACCTCGTCGCCCGGCCCCACGTCCGCGGCGCGCAGCGCGAGGTGCAGCGCGTCGGTGCCGGAATTGCACGCCACCGCGTGCGGCACGCCGACCAGCGCCGCGATCTCCTTTTCCAGCGCCGCGCCCTCGGGGCCGAGGATGAAGTGGCCCGAGGCGAGCACGCGCTCGAGCGCCGCGGCGACCTCGGCGCCGATCTGCGCGCGCTCGGCGGCGAGGTCGAGGATCGGGACTTTCACGTCGCCACCGCGCGCAAGCGCTCGAGCCGCGCGCGCACCAGGCGCCCGACCTCGAGCGCCAGGGCGAGCGCCCGGCGCCCGTCCTCGCCCGCCACCAGCGGCGCGCGGCCGCCGCGCGCGGCGTCGATGAAGTTCGCGATCTCGGCGCGCAGCTCGTCGCGGTCCTCGTAGGTGGACTCGTCCTCGGCGATGCCGCCCCGCCGCTCGTCGCGGCTCACGATGCGCAGCCTCCCCGCCTGCAGGTCGGCCGAGGCGTAGCGATCGTGCTGGAACACGCGCAGCTTCC
>CAZAEG010000055.1:0-2637 GCA_964484035.1 uncultured Enterobacteriaceae bacterium
CGCGCGACCGCATCGAGATCCTGCGCCGCCTAATCAGCTCGACCGGCCAGTAGCGAGCGCAGCAGCCGGCGCACCGGTGCAGGCACAGCAGCACCCGTAGCTTCGGTCATGTCGAGCCAGAGCCGGCCTGCCGCGCGCGGCGCCGAGCCGCGCATCCGGCACAGCCAGGGCTGCGCGCGCAGGCGAAAGTGCGTGAAGCCGTGCTCGAGCGGCGCCAGCTTGCGGCCACGCGGCGTCGCGGGCAGGCGCGCCTCGGGAAAGGTCCACAGCCCGCCCCACAGGCCCGCGCCCGGTCGGCGCTCGAGCAGCACTTCGCCCCCGCGCACGTAGACGAACCAGTTCGCGCGCCTTACCGGCAGGGGCCTGCGCGCGCGCGGTGCCGGCAGCTCGCCGACGCGCTGCTCGCGCCGCGCCACGCAGGCCTTCGCCACCGGGCAGCGCTCGCACGCCGGCCGCGAGCGGGTGCATACCGTTGCGCCGATGTCCATCAAGGCCTGCGTATAGGCGCGCACGTTGCGGCGCGGCAGCAGCTTTTCGGCCAGGGCCCACTGCGCCTTTTCGCCCTGGACGCCGAAGCGGCGCGCGAGCACGCGCTTGACGTTGCCGTCGAGGATCGCCTCGCGGCGCCCGAACGCGAATACCGCGATCGCGGCCGCCGTGGAGCGCCCGATGCCGGGCAGCGCCTGAAGCGCCCCGGCGGTGGTCGGGAAACCGCTCCGCGCCACCACGGCACGCGCCGCCGCGTGCAGGTTGCGGCCGCGCGCGTAGTACCCCAGGCCACTCCACAGGCTCAAGACCTGCTCCTCGGTCGCACGCGCCAGGTGGGCCACGTCCGGGAAGCGCGCCAGGAAGCGCCGGTAGTAGGGAATCACCGTCCGCACCTGGGTCTGCTGCAGCATCACCTCGGCCAGCCAGATGCGATACGGGTCGCGCGCGGCCTGCCAGGGCAGGTCGTGGCGGCCGTGGCGGCGCTGCCAGGCGACGAGAGAGGCGGCGAAAGCGGGCATGCCGCATTGTATGATTGCGGCATCATGAAGAACGACGCCCTCGAGATGCTGCGCCTGTTCCACGCTGAGCTCACGCATATCCGCCGCGACATCCACGCCCACCCCGAGCTCGGCTTCGAGGAGACGCGCACCTCGCAGATCGTGGCCGACAAGCTCGCCGAGTGGGGCATCGAAACGCACCGCGGCCTCGCCAAGACCGGCGTCGTCGGCGTGATCAAGGGCAAGCGCGACTCCGGCCGCGCCATCGGCCTGCGCGCCGACATGGACTGCCTGCCGATGCAGGAGACCTCCGAGGTCCCGCACCGCTCGAAGGCACCGGGGCGCATGCACGCCTGCGGGCACGACGGGCACACGACGATGCTGCTCGGCGCGGCACGCTACCTCGCGCAGACGCGCAATTTCGACGGCACCGTCAACCTGATCTTCCAGCCGGCGGAGGAAGGCGGCGGCGGCGGCCGCGTCATGGTGGAGCAAGGGCTGTTCGAGAAATTCCCCTGCGAGTCGGTGTACGCGCTGCATAACTGGCCGGGGCTGCCGCCGGGCAAGATCGCCGTGCGCCCGGGGCCGATGCTCGCCGCGACCGACGAGATCAAGCTCAAGATCCGGGGTCGCGGCGGCCACGCGGCGCTGCCGCACCTCGCCATCGACCCCGTGGTCATCGCCGCGCACGTCATCACCGCGCTGCAGACCATCGCCAGCCGCAACGCCAACCCGGTGGACGGCCTGGTCGTGTCGCTGTGCTCGATGCAGACCAGCCAGGTCGGCGCGTTCAACATCATCCCGGCGCAGGTCGACCTCGTCGGCACCGTACGCACCTTCACGCCGGAGATGCGCGACCTTGCCGAGCGGCGCATCAAGGAGATCGCCGCCGCGGTGGCGCAGGGCCTGGGCGGCAGCGCCGAGATCGAGTACCGGCGCGGCTACCCGGCCACCATCAACACGGAGAAGGAAGCGCACTTCGCCGCACGCGTCGGCGAGAAGGTATTCGGCAAGGACAACGTCATCGCCGACCACGAGCCGACCATGGGCGGCGAGGACTTCGCGTACATGCTGCAGGCGAAGCCCGGCGCCTACGTGTTCCTCGGCCAGGGCGGTGCCCAGGGGGGCTGCTTCCTGCACAACCCGACCTACGATTTCAACGACGAGGTGATCCCGCTCGGCGCGGGCTACCTCGCGGCGCTGGCCGAGCAGGCGCTGCCGCTCGCCTAGGGCTCAGCGCTTGAACAGGCCGCGCAGTTTCTTGCCGACCCTTTCCTTCACCTCCTCCTTGACCTTCGCCTTGGCCGCGTCGCCGGCGAGCGCGCCGTAGTCGATCTCGTACTTCGGCGCGTCGAACGGGCCGGTCAGCCTCACCGGGATGGTGAGCCCCGCCAGGTGCTCGAGATCGGCGCCGCCCTGGCCCTTGGCGGTCGCCACCACTGCCGCCTTCGCCAGGTAGTCGAGGCGCGAGTTGCCGATGTCGATCGCGCCCGCGCCGCCGACGCGCACGAGCGGCGCGCGCACGTCGAGGTCGTCGTTGCGCGCGACGCCGTCCTTCAGCACGAAGCTCGCGCTCATGGCCGAGAAGTCGGTGCGCTGCGCCGTGTCGGTCGGCTGCTGCTGCGCCGACTTGGAGCCGAACGCCGCCCGC
>CAZAEG010000056.1:0-2754 GCA_964484035.1 uncultured Enterobacteriaceae bacterium
CGTCGCCCGGAGCTCGCTCACGTTCTTGTCGCCCGCCACGCGCCGGTTCTGCAGCGGCAGGAAATCCATCGCGAACTCGATGCCCTTCAGATCCCGGCCCGGCACCGGCAGATCGCGCGGCGCCTCGGCCCCGCCCGCCAGTACCACGGCGTCGAATTCAGCGAGCAGCTTCCTGGCATCCACCGGGCGCGCCTGCGCGTTGCCCGCGCCGACGGGCGCCCCGCCCACGACCCGGTTGACGTGGAACTCCACCCCTTCGGCGGCCATCTGCTCCACGCGGCGGTCGATCAGCCACTTCTCCATCTTGAAATCCGGGATGCCGTAGCGCAGCAGCCCGCCGATGCGGTCGTTCTTCTCGAACACTGTCACAGCGTGCCCCGCACGCGCGAGCTGCTGCGCGCAGGCGAGCCCCGCCGGTCCCGAGCCGATCACCGCGACCTTCTTGCCGCTGCGGTGTGCCGCCGGGCGCGGCGCGACCCAGCCGTCGTCCCAGGCGCGGTCGATGATCGCGTGCTCGATCGACTTGATGCCCACCGGGTCCTCGTTGATGCGCAGCACGCACGCCTCTTCGCACGGCGCCGGGCAGATGCGGCCGGTGAACTCCGGAAAGTTGTTGGTCGAGTGCAGCGCCTCGATCGCCGCCTTCCAGTCCTGGCGGTACACCAGGTCGTTCCAGTCGGGAATCAGGTTGTTCACCGGGCAGCCCTGCATGCAGAAGGGGATGCCGCAATCCATGCAGCGCGCGCCCTGGATCTTCGCGTCCTCGTCCGAGAGCCGCGCGTAGAACTCACGGTAGTGCTTCTTGCGCGCTTCGGGCGCCTCGTGCGCTTCCTCGAGCCGCTCGTACTCAAGAAACCCGGTGACTTTGCCCATCTACGCCGCGACTTTGCGCTGCGCGGCCGCCAGCTCGCCGAGCGCCCTGCGGTATTCCTTGGGGAAGATCTTCACGAAGCGCGGCCGGTACTCGCCCCAGCGCTCGAGCACCTCGGCCGCACGCCGGCTGCCCGTCAAGCGCGCGTGGCGCTCGATCAGGCGGCGCACGATGGCCTCGTCCGCCTCGCCCAGGTGCCAGAGCTCGCGCGCGAGCTTGGCCGGCTGCTCGGCCTCCGAGAGCAGCGGCTCGAGCTCGACCATCGCGGGATTGCAGCGCAGCGCGAATTCGCCCGCCAGGTCGAGCACGTAAGCGATCCCGCCCGACATCCCGGCGGCGAAGTTGCGCCCGGTGCCGCCGAGCACCACGACCGTGCCGCCGGTCATGTACTCGCAGCCATGATCGCCGATGCCCTCCACCACGGCCTGAGCGCCGGAGTTCCTGACCGCGAAGCGCTCACCGGCCACGCCGCGGAAATACGCTTCGCCGGCGATCGCGCCGTAGAGCACGACGTTGCCGGTGATGATGTTCTCCGTGGGCTCGCCGCGGAACTTGGGCGACGGCTGCACCGAGATGCGCCCGCCCGAAAGCCCCTTGCCGCAATAGTCGTTGGTATCGCCGATCAGGTCGATCCAGACGCCACGCGCGAGGAACGCACCGAGGCTCTGCCCCGCCGAGCCGGCGAAGCGCAGGTGGATCGTCTCGTCGGCCAGCCCTTCGTGCCCGTAGCGCGCCGCGATGCGGCCCGAGAGCATGGTGCCGACCGTGCGATTGATGTTGCGGATCGGCATGTCGATCGAGACTTTCGCGCCGCGCTCGAGCGCCGGCGCGGCGAGCTCGATCAGGCGGTTGTCGAGGGCCTTGGCGAGACCGTGGTCCTGCGTCTCGCAGTGAAACCGCGCTACGTCCGCGGGCATCTGCGGCGCCTTGAACACGCGCGAGAAATCGAGTCCCTTCGCCTTCCAATGCTCGACGCCCTTGCGCATGTCGAGGAGCTCCGTGCGTCCAATCAGCTCGTTTATCGTGCGCACGCCGAGCTGCGCCATCAGCTCGCGCGCTTCCTCGGCGACGAAGAAGAAGTAGTTCACCACGTGCTCGGGCTTGCCTTCGAATTTGCGCCGCAGCACCGGATCCTGCGTGGCGACGCCCACCGGGCAGGTATTGAGATGGCACTTGCGCATCATGATGCAGCCCTCGACCACCAGCGGTGCCGTGGAGAAGCCGAACTCGTCCGCGCCCAGGATCGCGCCGATCACCACGTCGCGCCCGGTCTTCAGCTGCCCGTCGACCTGCACCGCGATGCGCCCGCGCAGGCGGTTGAGCACCAGCGTCTGCTGCGTTTCCGCGAGGCCCAGCTCCCAGGGCGTGCCAGCGTGCATGATCGAGGACCACGGCGAAGCTCCGGTGCCGCCGTCGTGCCCGGAAATGGTGACGTGGTCGGACTTCGCCTTCGAGATGCCGGCCGCGACGGTGCCGACGCCGACCTCGGAAACGAGCTTCACGCTCACCGCGGCCCCGGGATTCGCGTTCTTCAGGTCGTGGATCAGCTGCGCGATGTCCTCGATCGAGTAGATGTCGTGATGCGGCGGCGGGCTGATGAGCTCCACGCCCGGCGTGGCAAACCGCAGCTCGGCGATGTACTCGGAGACCTTCCGGCCCGGGAGTTGCCCGCCCTCGCCGGGCTTCGCGCCTTGAGAGATCTTGATCTGCATCATCTCCGCGGAGGCGAGGTACTCGGCGGTCACGCCGAAGCGCCCGGAGGCCACCTGCTTGATCTTGGACTTGAGCGAATCACCTTCGCGCAAGGGAATGTCCACCTCGACGCGCCTTCTTCCCAGGCGGCTCATCATCGTCTCACCCGCCTTGACGGGAGCGTAGCGCGC
>CAZAEG010000057.1:0-2833 GCA_964484035.1 uncultured Enterobacteriaceae bacterium
AAAGGCAGACCCGGACCTGGTGCAGCTGCTGGCCGCGCCGGTGACCAAGGAGGCGACCCACGAGCTGATGCGCCAGTGCGACCTCATCGCCGCCACCGGCTCGCAGTCCAACATCCGCGCTGCGTACTCGAGCGGCAAGCCGGCGATCGGCGTGGGGCAGGGCAACGTGGTATCGATCGTCGACGCGAGCGCCGACCTCGCCGACGCGGCGGCCAAGATCGCGCGCTCGAAGACCTTCGACAACGCGACGAGTTGCTCCTCCGAGAATTCCGTGGTCATCCTTGCGCCGGTCTATGACGCGATGCTGAAGGAACTCGGCAAGCAGGGCGGCGCAATGCTCGACGCCGCCGAGAAAGCGAAGCTGCAGGCGGTGATGTATCCCGGCGGCAAGCTCTCGCCGTCGACGACCGCACAATCCGCCGGGCGCATCGCCGAGCTCGCCGGCCTGAAGATCAGCGCCCGGTTTCTCATGGTCGAGGAGACCGGCGCGGGGCCTGCGCACCCGTTTTCGGGCGAGAAGCTCGCCCCGGTGCTGGCGGTGTACCGGGCAGCCGACTTCGACGAAGCGTTCGCGCTCACGCGGCGCATCTACGACTACCAGGGCAAGGGCCATTCGGTCTCGCTGCACACGCGCGACGAGGCGCAGGCGCTGCGCCTCGGCCTCGAGCTGCCGGTGGCGCGCGTGATCGTGAATCAGGCGCATTGCATCGCCACCGGCGGCAGCTTCGACAACGGCCTGCCGTTTTCCCTGTCGATGGGCTGCGGCACCTGGGGCGGCAACAGCTTCTCCGACAACATGCATTGGCGCCACTTCCTCAACGTCACGCGCATCGCGCGCGTCATCCCCGAGAGGGTTCCGGCCGAAGACGAGATCTTCGCCGCGTATCACGCCCGCTACGGCAGGTAAGCCTTGGATTTCGAGGAAGCCGAGGCCAAGGAGCTGCTCCGGCAGGCGGGCATCCCCGTGCCGCCGGGCGAGCTGTGCCGGGATGCGGAGGCGGCGGCGGCGGCGGTGGGCCGCCTGGGGCGCTCGGCCGTCAAGGCGCAGGTGCCCTCGGGAAAGCGCGGCAAGGCGGGCGGCATCCGCCTGGTGGACAACGCCGCGCAGGCGCGCGCCGCGGCCCGGGCGATCCTCGGCATGGAGATCACGGGCCACCGCGTAGAGCGGCTGCTGGTCGAGCAATGCGCGGACATCGCGCAGGAGCTCTACGCCGCGGTGCTCACCGACGTGGAGACGCGCGCGCCGATGGTGCTCTTCTCCACTTCCGGCGGGATGGACATCGAGGATATCCCGGACAGCATCGTGCGCATCCCGCTCGACATCGCGCGCCGCCCGGAGCTCTCCGGGAAGCTGGACCCCGATGTCGCCGACCTGGTCTCGCGCCTGTACGACCTGTACCTGCAGACCGACGCGGAGCTCCTGGAGGTCAACCCGCTGGTGCGGCTGAAGGGCGGCGGGCTGCTCGCGCTCGACTGCAAGCTCAGCGTCGACGACGCGGCGCTCTATCGCCAGCCGGAGCTCGCGCCAAAGGGCGCGCGCGAGAAGCTGACCGGGCTGGAGAGGCGCGCACGCGAGCTCGGGCTCAAGTATATCGAGCTGCCGGGCGACGTCGGCGTGCTCGCCAACGGCGCGGGCCTCACCATGACCACCATGGACGTGATCGAGCATTGCGGCGGCGCGCCGGCGAATTTTCTCGAGATCGGCGGCGACGCCTATACCAAGGCCGAAGCGGCGCTGGGCCTGGTGCTCGCGAACCCGCGCGTGAAAAGCGTGATCGTCAATTTCTGCGGCGCCTTCGCGCGCACCGACGTGATGGCCGGCGGCGTGGTCGAGGCCTGGGAAAAGCTGAAGCCCGGCCTGCCGGTGTTCTTCTCGGTCCATGGCACCGGCGAGCAAGAGGCGGTCGCGCTCATCCGCGAGCGCCTCAAGCTCGAGCCCTACGATCGCATGGAGGACGCGGTGCGGGCGGCGGTGGAGGCGGCGAAGTGATCGTGCGCGCCGCCGACCGGGTGGTGGTGCAGGGAATGACCGGGCGCCAGGGCAGCTTCTGGACCGAGAAGATGCTCGCCTACGGCACGCGCATCGTCGGCGGCGTGAATCCCAAGCGCGCCGGCGAAGCGCACTGCGGGGTGCCGGTGTTCGCCACGGTGCGCGCTGCGGCGCGCGAGACCGGCGGCATCGATGCCGCGGTGATGTTCATACCGCCCTCGGCGGCGCTGAACGCGGCCGAAGATGCGATCGCGGCGGGCGTGCGCCTACTGGTGGTGCTGACCGAGCACATCCCTGCCCACGACATCATGCGCATGCACGCGGCTGCGGCCGCCGCCGGCTGTCGCATCGTCGGCCCCAACACGGCGGGGCTGGTGACGCCGGGGGAGGCTTTCGTCGGCATCATGCCCGCGTTCAACACGCGCGTTTTCCGGCCCGGCAATGTCGGCGTCATCTCGCGCAGCGGCAGCCTCGGCACGCTCGTGTGCCTGAATCTCGTCGATGCCGGCTACGGCCAGTCGGCGTTCATCGGCATCGGCGGCGACCCCATGCTCGGCACGACCGTGATCGACGCCCTTCGGGCGCTGGAAGCCGACGAGCGCACGGCCGCGATCGTGCTCGTGGGCGAGATCGGCGGCACGATGGAGGAAGCCGCCGCGGACACCCTCGCGACGATGCGCAAGCCGGTCGTGTCCTTCATCGCCGGGCGCGCCTCGCCGCCGGGCAGGAAGATGGGCCACGCGGGGGCGATCGTGATGGGCAGCCGGGGCAGCTATGCGAGCAAGCGCCGGGCGCTCGAGTCGGCGGGTGTGCGCGTCGTGGATACGCCGGCGGCTGTGGCTG
>CAZAEG010000058.1:0-2527 GCA_964484035.1 uncultured Enterobacteriaceae bacterium
CGCCGAAGCCGATCGAAACCGCGCCTTCGGCCTCGCAGCGCCCGCGCTGGATCACCTCGTCGCCGTTCTCGATGAAGGTGCGCGTTTCGCCGCCGGGGAGGTGGATGGGGTTCTTGCCGCCCAGCGTCAGCTCCATCATCGAGCCCGCGCCGTCGGGCGTCGGGCCGGAAATGGTGCCCGAGCCAAGCAGGTCACCGGGCTGCAGGTTGCAGCCGTTCGAGGTCTGGTGCGCGACCATCTGCGCAATCGTCCAGTAGGAATCGCGGAACGTGCAGCGCGACAGGAGCGCGGGCGGGGCCTGCGCCGCGCGCATCTTCGCGCTCGAGAGGTACATCTGCGTGCCGATGTCGTAGCCGCCCGCGCGCTGGTCGGCCTCGTCGGCAAGATAGGGCAGCGGCCGCGGATCCTCGCCCGTGCGCGGGAAGGCCGGGCAACGGAAGGGCTCGAGCGCCTCCAGCGTCACGATCCAGGGCGAGATCGTCGTGGCGAAGCTCTTCGCGAGGAAGGGGCCGAGCGGCTGGTACTCCCAGGCCTGGATGTCGCGCGCCGACCAGTCGTTGAGGAGCACCACGCCGAAGACGTGTTCGAGCGCGCGCCGGATCGGCACGGGCTTGCCCAGCCGGTTGCCCGGGCCGATGACCAAGCCCAGCTCGACCTCGTAGTCGAGGCGCCGGCAGGGGCCGTAGGCGGGCGCCGCGGCTTCGGGGGCTTTCGTCTGCCCGTTCGGGCGCTGCACGGAGGTGCCCGAGACCACGACGGACGACGCGCGCCCGTGGTAGCCGATCGGCACCCACTTGTAGTTGGGCAGCAGCGGCGCGTCGGGGCGGAACATCCGGCCGATCGCGCGCGCGTGGTGGATGCCGGTGTAGAAGTCGCTGTAGTCGCCGACCGCCACGGGGAGGAAGAGCTCGGCCTTTCTCATCGGCACGAGGTACCTGGAGAAGCGCTTCGCCTTCTTCGGGTCGGAAAGCGCGAGCGCGAGGACCTTGCGCAACTGGCGCCAGGCGGGACGCCCGGCGGCGGCGAGCTTGTTCAGGTTCGGCCCGGTCTTGAGGCCGACGCCCGCGAGGTCGAAGACCTGGTCGCCGATCGCCACGCCGCCGCGCGGCGCTTCCTTCGTTCCTTTGCGGCGGAAGACGCCGAAGGGCAGGTTCTGGATCGGAAAGTCGCTCTTCGGGTCGTTCGCCGACTCGACCCAGCAATGAGGGACAGTCACCATTTTTCTCATTTGCGAACCTGTCGCAAATGAGAAAAATGGTGACTGTCCCTATTTAAAGCCGTCCCAGACGCGGTCATAGTTTTTCTGCAGTTCCTTCGCCGCGAGCGCTGCCTTGGTCGGGCGAAAGACGTAGCGCGACTCCCACATGAAGGCGAGGGTGTTGTCGATCTTGTTCGGCTTCAGCTCGGTCTTCGACGCCTTGCCGTAGGAGGCGACGTCGGGGCCGTGCGCGCTCATGCAGTTGTGGATCGACACGCCGCCCGGAAGGAAGCCCTCGGCCTTGGCGTCGTAGGCGCCGTGCACCAGGCCCATCAGCTCGCTCATCACGTTGCGATGGAACCAGGGCGGGCGGAAGGTGTGCTCGGCCACCATCCAGCGCGGCGGGAAGATGACGAAGTCGCAGTTGGCGACGCCCGGCTGGCCCGAGGGCGAGGTGAGCACGGTGAAGATCGACGGGTCGGGGTGGTCGAAGCTCACCGTGTTGATCGTCATGAAGCGCGCGAGGTCGTACTTGTAAGGCGCGTAGTTCCCGTGCCAGGCCACGACGTCCAGGGGCGAGTGCGAAAAGTCGCTCGCCCACAGCCCGCCCATGAACTTCGCCACCACCTGGCACCTGCCGCGCTTGTCCTCGTACGCGGCGACCGGCGCGAGGAAGTCGCGCCGCTGCGCGAGGCCCTGCGAGCCGATCGGGCCGAGCTCGGGCAGTCGGAAGTGCGCACCGTAGTTCTCGCAGAGGTAGCCGCGCGTCGCGCCGTCCACCTCGACGCGGAATTTCACTCCGCGCGGCACCACCGCGATCTCGCCGGGCTTCGCTTCCAGCCGGCCGAGCTCGGTGGCGAGCAGGATCGCGCCCTGCTGCGGCACGAACATGAGCTCGCCGTCCGCGCTGCAGAAGTAGCGATCCTTCATCGAGCGATTGGCGCGAAAGACGTGCACGGCGATCCCGGCCTGCGCTGCCGGGTCGCCCGAGCCGGCGAGGGTGACGAGGCCGTCGAGGAAGTCCGTGCGCTTCGATGGGATCGGGAACGGATTCCAGCGCAGGCGGTTCGGCGAGGCTGCAGCCTCGTCGAACGGCCCCGAGCGCACGAGTCCCTGCGCCAGGCGCCGGTAGGGCGCGTGCATGGCGGAGGGCCGGAGCTTGTAGAGCCACGAGGAAAGATTCTCCGCCCGCGGCGCGGTGAACGCCGTGCCCGAGAGTACCTCGGGGAAGAGGCCCTTCGGCGTCCTCTGCGGCGAATTCTGCCCGACGGGCAGCGCGCCCTTCACCGCTTCGGTGGCGAACGTATTGCCAAACCCGGACTGGTAACG
>CAZAEG010000059.1:0-4585 GCA_964484035.1 uncultured Enterobacteriaceae bacterium
ATCGTTCCCTGGGGCATCCTCATCGGCGGCGAAGAGCTGCACAACAACCATCACGCCTACGCGACCTCGGCGAAGCTTTCCGCCAAATGGTACGAATTCGACATCGGCTGGATGTATATCCGCATCCTCGAGGCGCTGGGACTGGCCACGGTGAAGAAGGTGGCGCCGACGCCGCGCTTCGAGCCGGCGAAGACCATGTGCGACTACCAGACCCTGCATGCCGTGATCGCCAACCGCTACGACGTTCTGGCGCGCTACGCCAAGGCGATCAAGCGTACCTGGAGCGACGAGATCGAGCGCCTGCAGCACTGGTCGCCGCGCGACGCCGAGCTGCTCAAGCCGTTGAAGCGCGCGCTGGTGCGCATCGGCTACGGTGCAGAAGCCGACCGCGCGCGTGTGGCCGAGGCGCTCAAGCCTTCCAAGCCGCTGCAGGTGGCGGTGAGCATGCGCGAGGAGCTGATTGCGCTTTGGGAGCGCTCCCACGCCTCCAAGGAGCAGCTGCTGCGCCAGCTGCAGGACTGGTGCCACCGGGCCGAGGCGAGCGGGATCGTCCCGCTGGTGGACTTTTCACGGCGCCTGCGTAGCTACGCCTAGCGGGCCGCCGTCCAAAAGAAAAGGCCCGCGCGAGCGGGCCTTTGCATTTGTGCGGCGGGAAATCCGCGCGTTACTTCAGCTTGGTTTCCTTGTAGAGCACGTGCTTGCGCGCTTTGGGATCGTATTTCTTGATTTCCATCTTGTCGGGCGTGGTGCGCTTATTCTTGGTGGTGGTGTAGAAGTGGCCGGTACCGGCCGTCGATTCGAGCTTGATCTTGTCGCGCATCAGCGGGCTTCCTTCTGCTTGTTGAGCGCCTTGGCCCTGGCGTGGATCTCGGCCAGCACGGCCTCGACGCCCAGCTTGTCGATCTTGCGCAGTCCGGCGGTGGACACGCGCAGCCGCACCCAGCGGTTCTGGCTTTCCACCCAGAAGCGGCGGTAGTGCAGGTTGGGCTGGAACACGCGCTTGGTCTTGTTGTTGGCGTGCGAGACCAGGTTTCCTTTCATCGGCTTCTTGCCGGTGACTTGGCAGACGCGGGACATAGCAGGCTCCGGGGTACGCGAATGGCGCGAATTATAGCAGGCCCCGCTCGGCGAAGGAGAGCGCGTGATGGCCGGCAATGACGAAGTGGTCGAGCACCTTCACGTCCACCAGCGCGAGCGCCTCGCGCAGCTGGCGCGTGAGCAGCTCATCCGCCTGCGAAGGCTGCGCTACGCCCGAAGGGTGGTTATGGGCGAAGATCACGGCGGCAGCATTGGCGGCGAGGGCGGCCTTCACCACCTCGCGCGAGTAGACGCTGGTCTGCGTAAGCGTGCCGCGGAACAGCTCCTCGGCACCGATGACGCGGTGCTGCGCGTCGAGGTGGACGCAGACGAACACCTCGTGCTCGCGGCTGCCGAGCGTGAGGCGCAGGTAGTCGCGCACCGCCCCGGGCGTGGTGAGCGCGCTCCCGGCCCGCAGTTCCTCGCGCAACGCGCGCCGCGCGAGCTCGAGCACCGCGGCGAGCTGCGCCGCCTTGGCCGCTCCGAGGCCCTTCACGCGTTGCAGGTCGGCGACGCCGGTGCCGAGCAGGCCGCCAAGGCCCCGGAATTGCGTGATCAGCTCGCGCGCGAGGTCCACGGCGCTCTTGCCGCGGATGCCCGAGCGCAGGCACACGGCCACCAGCTCCGCGTCCGTGAGCCCGGCCGCACCTTGCGCCAGCAGCCGCTCGCGCGGCCGGTCCTGCGGCGGCCAATCGGCGATGCCCAAGGCGACGCCTCCCGAATTCCCCTAGAATGTCCCCTCTCTTAACGCGCCAGCCCCACGCACGATGACCTTGAAGGGCAAGAAGCTGTTGCTGGGCATCACCGGCGGAGTCGCCGCCTACAAGGCGGCGCAGCTCGCGCGCCTGCTCGTTAGGGCGGGTGCCGACGTGCGCGTGGCGATGACGGAGGCCGCATCCCGCTTTGTCACCCCCGTAACGCTGCAGGCGCTCACCGCGCAGCCGGTGTGGACCGACCTGTGGGACCCGCGCGTTCCCGACAGCATGGGTCACATCGAGCTGTCGCGCGACCGCGACCTGATCGTGGTGGCGCCGGCGAGCGCCGATTTCCTCGGCAAGCTGGCCGCGGGCCTCGCCGACGATCTGCTGTCCACCCTGTGTCTGGCGCGCCGCTGCGCGCTGCTCGTCGCGCCGGCGATGAACGTCGAAATGTGGGAGAACCCGGCCATGCAGAGGAACCTGCATACGCTGCGCGGCGACGTCGTGCATTTCGCGGGCCCCGCAGCTGGCGACCAGGCCTGCGGCGAAGTTGGCATGGGCCGCATGCTCGAGCCCGACGAAATCGTCGCCGAGATCGAGGCTTTCTTCCAGCCCAAGCTGCTCGCCGGCAAGCGCGTGGTGGTGACCGCGGGGCCGACCGAAGAGCCGATCGATCCCGTGCGCGTGATCACCAACGCGAGCTCCGGAAAGATGGGCTATGCGGTGGCACGCGCGGCGCGCGAGGCCGGCGCGCGCGTGACGCTGGTGAGCGGGCCGACGGCGCTCACGGCGCCGGTGGGCGTGGAGTGCGTGCGGGTTCGCAGCGCCGAGCAGATGTTCGAGGCGGTGAAGAAGGCCGTGCCCGACAGCGACGTGTTCTTCGCCGTGGCGGCGGTCTCCGACTACCGCGTCAGGAACCGCGCCGCGCAGAAGATCAAGAAGGGCGCCGGCACGGCCTTGAGCCTCGAGCTCGCCGAGAATCCTGACATCCTCGCCTGGGTGGCGGGCCAGAAGGATGCGCCGTTCTGCGTCGGCTTCGCCGCCGAGAGCGAGAAGCTGGCCGAGCACGCACGGGCCAAGCGCGCGAGGAAGGCGGTGCCGCTGCTGGCGGCGAACATGGCGCAGAACGCGCTCGGCGCCGACGACAACGACATCACGCTGTTCGACGAGCGCGGCGAGCACGCGCTTGGCCGCGCGCCCAAGCTCGAGCTTGCGCGCCGCCTGGTGGCGCACGTCGCCGGCATGCTGGCGGGAGAGAAGCGCGCGCGTGCGAAGGCTTGAGGTCCGGATCCTCGACCCGAGGATCCGCGAGCACCTGCCGCACTACGCCACTGCGGGCGCCGCCGGCCTCGACTTGCGCGCCTGCGTGGATGCTCCGCTCGAGCTGCAGCCGGGAGACAGCAAGCTGGTGCGCTCGGGCCTCGCCATCCATCTCGGCGATCCGGGTCTCGCCGCCATCGTGCTGCCGCGCTCGGGCCTGGGCGCGAAGCACGGCATCGTGCTTGGCAACCTGGTCGGGCTCATCGACTCGGACTACCAGGGCGAAGTGATGGTCTCGGTGTGGAACCGCGGCGCGAGCGCGTTCACCATCCAACCGCTGGAGCGCATCGCGCAGCTGGTGGTCGTGCCGGTGGTACAGGTCGAGCTGGCGGTGGTGGAAGAGTTCGCGGCCAGCGCGCGCGGCGCGGCGGGCTTCGGCAGCACGGGTCGATGAGGCCGCTGCTGCTTTGCCTGTGCCTGCTCGCAGCGCCTGCAACGGCGGACGAGGCGCAGCTGGCGCGAGCCAGGGCGATCGTCGCCGGCAGCTGCTTCCTGTGCCACGGCATGCAGGGCGAAGCGGCGAGCGAGCTCTACCCCCGGCTCGCGGCACAGAACGCGGCGTACCTCGCCAAGCGGCTCGCCAACTTCAAGAGCGGCGAGCGCGTGAGCAAGACCATGCAGCCGATGGTCGCGGCGCTGACGCCGGACGACATGCGCGCGCTCGGGCTGTATTTCAGCCGTCAGCGGAGCGCGCCGCACGCGCCGGCCGCCGCCGGGCTGACCGAGCGGGGCCGGGAGATCTAAGCCAGGGGCGGCGTGGCGACCGAGGTGGCCGCATGCATCGGTTGCCACG
Organism: uncultured Enterobacteriaceae bacterium; assembly: GCA_964484035.1. GTDB lineage: Bacteria > Pseudomonadota > Gammaproteobacteria > Burkholderiales > SG8-39 > JAABQT01. The sequence goes on from CAZAEG010000059.1 coordinate 3,889, forward strand.
GCGGGCGCGGGCAAGGCTCGGAGAAGCTGCCCCGGCTGGCGGGACAGGTGGCGTCGTACCTAGTTGCGCAGATCCGCAGTTTCGGTGCGCGCGAGCGCACCAACGACAATGCGGTGATGCACACCATAGCGGCCAAGATGACGCCGGCGGAGGCCCGCGCCGTGGCCGAATATCTCAGCGGCCTGGACTAGGCAAGAAAAAGCCCCGCCGCGGCGGGGCCCTGTTCTGCTTCGCGCGCAAGGCTAGCCGAGCATGTCGGACCAGATGTTCTGCGCCCACGACCAGGCGTACATGGCCTCGAGCGTATTGCGCGCCGCCGATACGCCGCCCGCGCCCTTGATCGGCACGAAGGTTTTCCTGCTGGCGTCCAACTGGTGCACCGAGGCGACGTGCACCACCTCGTCATCGGAGACGAAGCTGTAGCAGGTATTGACGATCCGCGGGTCGGAATCGGGCTCCCGGCCGTTGATCATCGCTATCACTGCCGCCGCGCACACTTTCGCCTGCTGGTTCGCCATGCCGCCCGACTTGGGCATGCCCGGGGCGGAGAGCGTCGCGTCGCCGAGCACGTGCACGCCCTTGGCCACTGTGGACTCCGTCGTGCGCCAGTCGACCCCGCACCAGCGGTTGTTGGCCGTGATCAGCCCGGCCTTGACGGCGATGTCGCCAGCGCGCTGCGGCGGCACGATGTTCAGCA
>CAZAEG010000060.1:0-3384 GCA_964484035.1 uncultured Enterobacteriaceae bacterium
CGGTCGAGAAGATGGCGCTCGACGACAAGGGCTTTCCGCAGCCCACCGGCGAGCTGGAGACGCTTACCGCCGATTCGGTGGTGCTCGCCCTCGGCCAGGACGTCGACCTGTCGCTGCTCGACGGCGTCCCGGGGCTCGAGATGAGCGACGGCGTGGTCAAGGTCGGCCCCAACATGATGACCGGGTACGCGGGGATTTTCGCCGGCGGCGACATGGTGCCCGCCGAGCGCACCGTGACCGTCGGCGTCGGCCACGGCAAGAAGGCGGCGCGCCACATCGACGCCTGGCTGCGCGGCGCCGAGCACGTCGCCCTGCCCAAGCACGAGCCGGCGACCTTCGAGCGCCTCAACACCTGGTACTACTCGGATGCACCGAAGACGGTTCGCCCGGTGCTCGACGGCGTGCGCCGCCAGTCCACCTTCGACGAGGTGGTGAAGGGCCTGGACGAATCGAACGCGCTCTACGAGGCGCGCCGCTGCCTGTCGTGCGGCAACTGCTTCGAGTGCGACAACTGCTACGGCGTCTGCCCGGACAACGCGGTGATCAAGCTGGGGCCGGGCAAGCGCTTCGAGTTCAACCTCGACTACTGCAAGGGCTGCGGCATCTGCGTCGCCGAGTGCCCCTGCGGGGCGATCAAGATGGTGCCTGAGGAGATATGAGAGCCAGGAGGTCCACTCCGCTGCGCGGCATGGCGCTGCTGCGCGACCCGCTGCTCAACAAGGGCACGGCGTTCACGGTGAAGGAGCGCGCCCGGCTCGGGCTGCGCGGGCTGCTGCCGCCGCGCGTGCACACCCAGGCGGAGCAGATGCAGCGCAGCCTCGCGCACCTGCGCGGCCTGTCGAGCCCGCTGGAGAAATTCATCGACCTGAACGCGCTGCATGACCGCAACGAGGCGCTGTTCTTCCGCATCGTCGGCGAGCACCCCGACGAGATCATGCCGCTCATCTATACACCCACCGTCGGCCTCGCCTGCCAGCAGTTCGGCAACATCTTCCGGCGGCCGCGCGGCCTGTTCATCAGCGCCGGGGACCGCGGCCAGATCGCCCGGGTGCTGCGCAACTGGCCGCAGCGCGACGTCGGCATCATCGTCGTCACCGACGGCGAGCGCATTCTCGGCCTGGGCGACCTGGGCGCGAACGGCATGGGCATTCCCGTCGGCAAGCTCTCGCTGTACACCGGATGCGCCGGGGTGCCTCCGCGGCGCTGCCTGCCCGTGCTGCTCGACGTCGGCACCGACAACGAGACCCTGCGCAGCGACCCGTTCTACATCGGCTTGCGGCAAAAGCGCCTGCGCGGCGCGCGCTACGACGCGCTGGTGGAGGAATTCGTCGCTGCGGTGCAGAAGGTGTTTCCCGGCGCGCTCATCCAGTTCGAGGACTTCGCCAATACCAACGCGTTCCGCCTGCTGCAGCGCTACCGCGATCGCGTCTGCGCCTTCAATGACGATATGCAGGGCACGGCGGCGGTGGTGCTCGCGGGGCTGTATTGCGCGCTTCGCATCACCGGCAGCGAGCTCAAGGACCAGCGCATCCTGTGCCTGGGCGCGGGCGAGGCGGCGAGCGGCATCTGCGACCTGGTGGTAGCCGCCCTCGGCAAGGAGGGCGTCCCCGAGGCCGAGGCCCGGCGCCGCTGTTGGCTGTTCGACTCGCGCGGCCTGGTGGTGGCGGAGCGCACCGATCTCGCCGCGCACAAGCAACCCTATGCGCACGAGGGCGCGCGCATCGCCGACTTCAGCGCGGCGGTGGAGGCGCTCAAGCCCACGGCCGTCATCGGCGTGGCCGCGGTCGGCGGCACCTTCACCGAGAAGGTGGTCGGGGCGATGGCGCGCATCAACCATCGGCCGATCGTGTTCGCGCTCTCGAACCCGACCTCGCAGGCGGAATGCACCGCGGAGCAGGCCTACCGCTGGTCCGGCGGGCGGGCGCTGTTCGCCTGCGGCAGCCCATTCGACCCGGTGACGCTCGACGGTCGCGCGTTCGTGCCGCGCCAGGGAAACAACTCCTACATCTTTCCGGGCGTCGGACTGGGCGTCGTCGCCAGCCGCGCGCGCCGCGTCACCGACGAGATGTTCCTCGCCGCCGCGCGCACGCTCGCCCGCCAGACGACGCAGGCCGACCTCGACCAGGGCAGCCTGTATCCCGCGCTTGCGCGCATCCGCGAGGTCTCCGCGCACATCGCCGCGGCCGTGGCGGACGTGGCCTACGCGCGCCGCCTCACCTCGCAGCGGCGGCCGGCGAAGCTGCTCGCCCACATCCGCGCGCAGATGTACGACCCGACCTACCCACGCTACGCCTAGCGCGCCGCGGCCTGGCGCTCGATGATGCGCTTGACCGCCTCGGCGTCGGCGTCGATCACCTCGTAGCGCTGCGACCGCTTCTCGAGGTCCTCGAATGCCGCCGGGCGCGCGGGCTCGCGCCCGAGCGCCTCGCGGATCGTGTCCGCGAATTTCGCCGGCAGCGCGGTTTCTAGGCAGATCAGCGGCACGCCCGCCTCGCGGTGCTCGAGGCCGACCTTGATGCCGTCGGCGGTATGCGGATCGACGGTCACGCCAAAGTCCTCCTGCATGCCGCGGATGGTGGTGATGCGTTCCGCGTGCGCGCTCGAGCCGCTGACGAAGCCGGCGCCGGGCGCGAGCGCGAAGCGGCCGCTCTTCTCCAGTTCCGCCCACAGCGCGCGCAGCCGCGCGCCGTCGCGCCCGACGAGATCGAACGCGTAGCGCTCGAAGTTGGACGCCCTGGAGATGTCCATCGACGGACTGGACGTCGCCCGCGCCCCGCCGCGCACGCGGTACACGCCCGTGCGGAAGTATTCGTCGAGGACGTCGTTCTCGTTGGTGGCGAGGATCAGCCGCCGCACCGGCAGCCCCATGGCGCGCGCCACGTGCCCGGCGTAGATGTTGCCGAAGTTGCCGGTGGGTACGGCGAACGAGACCTCCTCGGCGTCGGCGCGTGTGGCGCGGAAGTAGCCCCAGAAGTAGTACACCACCTGCGCCGCGATGCGCGCCCAGTTGATCGAGTTCACCGCGCCGATGCGGTGGCGCGCCTTGAAGGCGGCGTCGGCATTGATGCGCTTCACCATGTCCTGGCAGTCGTCGAACACGCCCCGCACCACCAGGTTGTGGATGTTGGCGTCCTGCAGCGAGTACATCTGCGCCGCCTGGAAGGGGCTGACGCGGCCGTGCGGCGAGAGCATGAATACCTGGATGCCGCGCCTGCTGCGCATCGCATGCTCGGCCGCGGAGCCGGTGTCGCCGGAGGTGGCGCCGAGGATGTTGAGCGTTGCCTGGCGCTCGCCGAGCACCTGCTCGAACAGGTTCCCCAGGAGCTGCAGCGCCAGGTCCTTGAAGGCGAGCGTCGGGCCGTTCGACAGGCCGAGCAGGTGCAG
>CAZAEG010000061.1:0-2705 GCA_964484035.1 uncultured Enterobacteriaceae bacterium
ACGGCATCGCAGTGAGGCTCGACCAGAGGGCGTGGTAGGGCCTGAGAAACGAGTACCCCGTGCGCCAGGTGCCCTCCGGCGAGAAGCGCGCGTCCGGCATGCTGACGAGGCCGCTCTGGCCGGTGGCGGAGGGCAGCGCGACGGGCTCCTGCGCGGCGGCAACGGACGCAAGAAGAAAAATGGGGACAGACCCCATTTTTCTCATTTGGGACCCTATTTCCCGGCTTTGGCAGCGAGGTCCGGCCGCTTTGCTCTCAGCCACGTCACGAGGTCCTTTTGCAGCTGCTCGACTGCGTGCACGACGAGGCTATCCAGCGTCATCGAGCTCCCCGAGCAGCATCACGCGCGGCCCGCGCAGCACGGCGGTGAGGAAGCGGTCGCCGCGCTTGCGGCGTTCGCGGAACTCCTGCTCCGAGTAGAGCCGCGGGCTCACCTCGCGCCCGATTTTCTTCTCGGCGGGCCCGAGCAGGCGCAGCAGCTCCTCGAAGCCGAGAGTGCCCACCACCAGGAGGTCGAGGTCGCTCGTCGCCCGGTTCGTGCCGCGCGCGATCGAGCCGTAGATGAGCGCGAGGCGGATGCGCTGCGCAGCGGGCTCGAGCGTGCGCCGCAGCAGCTGCTCGATGCCGCTCGTCTTCTCCACCAGCGCGCGCAGCTCGCCGAACACCGGGCTCGCCGTGTTCGCGCGGTAGGTGACCTGCGTGCCGCTCTCGCGGCGCAACGCCAGGTCCGCGGCGACGAGCTGCTTCAGCTCCTGCTGCACCGGGCCCGCGCTGATGCCCGCCAGGCGCGCGAGCTCGCGCAGCCGGTACTCGCGCTGCGGCTCGAGGAAGAGCCGCGCGAGCACCGCGCGCCGCGTCTTGCCGAACAGGGTGGCGGCGATACGCTCCATGGCGCGTCCAGTGTACTAAATTCAGGTACGAATGTACTAATTTCAGATACACCGGCCGGCCGCCGCGAAGGAGGGAAGGAAAAGGCCCCACGCAGGGGCCTTTGCCCGGACTTGCCTCGCTCAGTGTTGGGCCGGCGTGCTGGTGTCGCTCACCGCCGTGCCGATGACCGCGGCGCCGATGCCGATGACCAGCAGCGCGCCGACGCCCGTGGTCGGCGCGACCGCCGCCGCGCCGGTGGCCGCGCCCGCGGCGGCGCTCGCGGCCGCCGCCGGCGTCACCGCCGCCGCGACCTGGGCCGCGGCGAGGTTGGAGAACGCGCCGCTCGCCGCCGCCGGGAGCGCGGAGGCCGGGATCGGCACGGCGAGCGCCGAGGCGCTCGCCACCTGGCCGATCGAGCCGGCGCCGAACACCACCGCGCCGCCGCCGTTGGTCGCGCTGATCGCGCCGGAGAGGACGTTGACGTAGGCCGGGTTGACGAGCGCGACCATGAAGTCGGTGCCGCGGATGCCGATGGTGGCCTGCGGCACGCGCAGCTGCACCACGGCCGGGTTTCGCGCGCCGACCACCCCGCTGATGAACCTGAGCGCGCCCCGCAGCAGGTCGAACACCGCGCGGTCGGTGCGCGGCTCGGCCGCGCGGTAGACGAAGCTGGTGATCCTGAAGGTGGTGTTCTCGTTCAGCACCACCTGCTGCTGGTCCTCGAACTTGAGGACCGCCTGCGCGCCGATGCCGGTGGTGACCGTGGCGCCGGAGACCACTTTCTGCTGCGGCAGGGCCGGGTTGCTGCCGATGCGCACCTCGCCTCTCATGTCGACGAGGGTGGCGTCGGCGAAGGCGTGCGCGCTCGCGAGGAGCGCCGCGACGGCGAAGACGTGGCGGATGCTGCGGATCGCGTTCATCCCTGCCTCCCTGCTGTACGACCGCATTCTACAGAGTCCTGCCCTGATGTCTGCCGAGACGTCGCGGGCCCGCCTTGCGCGCCTTGCGGCCGAGGATCTGCCCCAGGGGCAGGCCGAAGCGGGCGATGCGCAGGTAAATCCACAGGTAGAGGAGCACGAACCCCGCGGCGTAGGCCTGCAGGATCCAGGTCTCGTCCCAGAACAGCGCCGCCGGCACCACGGTGAAGACGTTGAGCGCCAGCATGCACAGGGTAGTGACGGCGCTCCTCGCCACCGGCCGGGCGCGCAGCTTCACGATGCGCCGGTACACCAGGGTGTGCAGGTGCATGCCGTCGGGCGCGGTGGGCGAGCGCCCGCGAACCTTGCGGCGGTACATGGAGAAGACCGTCTCCCAGACCGGGTACCCGAGCACGAGCAGCGCGAACCAGGGCGAGACCTCCGAGTTGCGGTGCACGAGGAGCACGGCGAGCGTGGCGATGGCGAAGCCGAGGAAGTAGGCGCCGCCGTCGCCGGCGAAGATCACGCCGCGCGGGAAGTTCCACATCAGGAAGCCGAGCGCCGCGCCCATGACGATGAGCGCGCCGGCGAGGACGCGCTCGTCGCCCACCTGCCAGGCGACCAGGGCGATCGCGGCGAGGATCGCGCAGGCGACGAAGCCCGAGAGCCCGTTCATGCCGTCGATGATGTTGGTCGCGTGCGCGAAGCCGCCCACGGCGAAGAGCGTGAGGCCGAAGGCGAGGATCTCGTATCTGAAGAGATAGTCGTCGTACGGCAGGTCGAGGTCGGTGATGCGCGCGTCGACCAGCAGGTAGCCGGTGGCGGCCGCGCCGAAGGCGAACAGCAGGCGGCTGTAGGGAGAGACCTTGCGCGTCAGGTCCTCGAGGAAGCCGCCGGTGAACGCGGGCAGCGAGGCGAG
>CAZAEG010000062.1:0-5084 GCA_964484035.1 uncultured Enterobacteriaceae bacterium
CTGTTCAACTGCCTGTCGCGCCTCTACGAGTGCGGCAGCGGCGACATCCTTTTCAATGGCGCCTCGCTGCTGCAGGCGCCCAAGCACGGCATCGCCGCGCTCGGCATCGGCCGCACGTTCCAGAACCTGGCGCTGTTCCGCACCATGAGCGTGCTCGAGAACGTCATGGTCGGCCACCACTGCCGCACGCAGAGCGGCTTCCTGGTGAATGCCCTGCGCCTGCCGTGGGTGACGCACGAGGAGCGCGCCACGCTGGAGAAAGCGAGGAACCTGATCCGCTTCCTCGGCCTCGAGGCGGTCGCCGGGGCGCGCGTCGCCGACCTGCCCTTCGGCACCGCCAAGCGCGTCGAGCTGGCGCGCGCGCTGGCGAGCGACCCCACGCTCCTGCTGCTGGACGAGCCGGCGAGCGGCCTCAATCACGAGGAGGTGGGCGAGCTCGGCGTGCTGATCCAGGAGATCCGCGACCGCCTCGGCCTCACGGTGCTGCTGGTCGAACACCACATGAGCCTGGTGATGAGCATTTCCGACCGCGTGGTGGCGCTCAATTTCGGCCGCAAGATCGCGGAGGGCACGCCCGCCGAGGTGCAGGCACACCCCGAAGTGATCCAGGCCTACCTGGGAGGCGCGCACTGATGGCGGCGTTCCTGCAGGTCGCCCGCCTGCACGCGGCCTACGGGCCGACGCGCGTGCTGCACGGCATCGATTTCGCGATGGACGAGGGCACCATCACCACGCTGCTGGGCGCCAACGGCGCGGGCAAGACGACCACGCTGCGCGCGCTGTGCGGCATGGTGAGGACGCAGGGCGAGGTGAAGTTCGCCGGCGAGCGCATCGACGGCAGGGCGACCGAGTCGATCGTGCGCAAGGGCATCGCGCACGTGCCCGACGGCCGCGGCACCTTCGTCAACCTCACCACCGAGGAAAACCTGCGTCTCGGGGCGTACACGCGCAAGGACCGCGACGCGGTCGATATCGACCTCGAGCGCGTCTACGGCTACTTCCCGCGCCTGAAGGAGCGCCGCGCGCAGCAGGCCGGCACGCTCTCGGGCGGCGAGCAGCAGATGCTCGCGGTGTCTCGGGCGCTGATGCTGCGGCCGCGCCTGATGCTCCTGGATGAGCCCTCGTTCGGCCTCGCGCCGCTGATCGTGCAGGAGCTCTTCGAGATCCTGCGCGCCGTGAACGAGAAGGAGAAGGTGAGCATGCTGGTCGTGGAGCAGAACGCGGCGATGGCGCTCGAGCTCGCCGATCACGCCTACCTGATCGAGACCGGGCGCGTAGTGCTCTCGGGCACCGCCGGCGAGATCAAGAGCAACGACGCCGTGCGGCGCTCGTATCTGGGCTACTAGCCGTGGACGCCTTTCTGCACCAGGTGCTCGCGGGACTCGCCACCGGCGGCATCTACGCCAGCCTCGCGCTCGCGCTGGTGATGATCTACCAGGCGACGCACCTCGTGAACTTCGCGCAGGGCGAGATGGCCATGTTCGCCACCTATTTCGCCTGGAGCCTGATCAACGCCGGGATGCCGTACTGGCCGGCGTTTCTGCTCACGGTCGTGTTCGCCTTCGTGCTCGGGGTCGTCATCGAGCGCGTCATCATCCGCCCCGTGGAGAACGCGCCTGTGCTCGCGGTGGTGGTGGTGTTCATCGCGCTGCTCGTGATCCTGAACAGCGTCACCGGCTGGATCTTCACTTACACCATCAAGCCCTTCCCCAGCCCGTTCCCCGCCGAGCCGATCTTCGGCCAGTACATCACCTCGCACCAGGGCGGGGCGATCGGCGTCACGCTGGTGGTGCTGCTGCTGCTCTACCTCTTCTTCCGCTACACGCCGCTTGGCCTCGCGCTGCGCGCCGCCGCGCAGAATCCTGATTCGGCGCGGCTCGTAGGCATCCGCGTGGGCTGGATGCTGGCGCTCGGCTGGGGGCTCGCGGCGGCCATCGGCGGCGTGGCCGGGATGATGGTGGCGCCGATCGTCTTTCTCGACCCGAACATGATGGGCGGCGTGCTGCTCTACGCCTTCGCGGCGGCGCTCGTCGGCGGCATCGACAACCCGGCGGGCGCGGTGTTCGGCGGCTTCCTCGTCGGCGTGCTCGAGAACGTGCTCGGCGCCTTCGTCATCGGCAACGAGCTCAAGCTCGCCGTGGCGCTGGTGCTGATCATCGGCGTGCTGGTGGTGCGGCCTTCGGGCTTCTTCGGCAAGGTCCTGGTGACCCGGGTATGAGCCGCCGCCAGCTGATCGTCCTCGCGCTGGTGCTGCTCGCGGCATGCATCCTGCCGTTCGTCGTCACCAACTACCGCACGTTCCAGTTCACGCTGGCGCTCGTGTACTCGATCGCGCTGCTCGGCCTCAACATGCTCACCGGCTACAACGGCCAGATCTCGCTCGGCCACGGCGCGTTCTATGCCATCGGCGCCTACACCGCGGCCATCCTCATGGATCAGTTCGGCGTGCCCTACTGGGCGACGCTGCCAGTGGCGGCCGTGGTCTGCCTGGTCGCGGGGTTCCTCTTCGGCCTGCCGGCGCTGCGCCTCGAGGGCCTGTACCTCGCGCTCGCCACGTTCGCGCTCGGCGTCTCGCTGCCGGCCCTGCTCAAGTACCACCACCTGGAGAAGTGGACCGGGGGCGTGCAGGGCATTGTCATCAACAAGCCCGACCCCCCCTTCGGCCTGCCGATCAACCCCGACCAGTGGCTGTACTTCTTCACGCTCGCGGTCGCGGTGCTGATGTTCGTGCTCGCCTGGAACATGCTGCGCGGGCGCATGGGGCGCGCCATGGTCGCGATCCGCGACCAGCACATCGCCGCCGAGGCGATGGGCATCAACACGGCGATGGTGAAGTCGCTCACCTTCGGCGTCTCCGCCATGTACACGGGGGTCGCGGGCGCGCTGGGCGCGATCGCCATCCAGTACGTGGCGCCCGACAGCTTCAACATCTTCCTGTCGATCGTGTTCCTGGTCGGCATCGTCGTCGGCGGGCTCGCCTCGATCTCCGGCGCGATCTACGGCGCGCTGTTCATCCAGTTCGTGCCCAACGTCGCCGACGAGATCTCGAAAGCCGCCCCCTGGGCGATCTTCGGCATATTCCTGCTCGGCTTCGTCTACCTGATGCCGATGGGGGTCGCAGGCGCCGCGCGCGTGGCCGTAGCGCGGCTGGCGCGGAAGGCGCAGAATAGCCACACAGAATCCACCTGAGGAGGAGGAGGAAACCATGAGGCTGGTACCCATCGCAGCACTGCTCGCGGTCGCGCTCGCGTCGCCGGCGGCCCTGGCGCAGAAGAAGTACGACCCAGGCGCGAACGACAAGGTCATCAAGATCGGCAACACCAATCCCTACAGCGGCCCCGCGTCCTCCTACGGCACAATCGGCAAGGCGATCGGCGCCTACTGGAAGATGGTGAACGACAGGGGCGGCATCAACGGTCGCATGATCGAATGGATCTCCTACGACGACGGCTACAGCCCGCCGAAGACGGTGGAGATGGTGAGGAAGCTGGTAGAGCAGGACCAGGTGCTGCTGCTGTTCCAGACGCTCGGCACGCCGCCCAACACCGCAATCCACAAGTACATGAACTCGAAGAAAGTGCCGCAGGCGTTCGTCGCCACCGGCGCGACGAAGTGGAACGACCCGCGCAACTTCCCCTGGACCATGGGCTGGCAGCCGAACTACCAGACCGAGGGGCGCATTTACGCCGAGCACATCCTGAAGAACAACCCCAAGGCGAAGATCGGCGTTCTTTACCAGAACGACGACTACGGCAAGGACTACCTCAAGGGCTTCAAGGACGGCTTGGGCGACAAGGTGGGCATGATCGTCAAGGAAGTGTCCTACGAAGTGACCGATCCCACGGTGGACTCGCAGATCGTGCAGCTGCAGGCTTCCGGCGCGGACACGTTCTTCAACATCACCATCCCCAAGTTCGCGGCGCAGGCGATCCGCAAGGCGTACGACACCGGCTGGAAGCCGACACACTACCTCAACAACGTGTCGGCGTCTGTTGGCTCGGTGCTGAAGCCGGCGGGCCTGGACAAGTCAGTGGGATTGATCTCGACGCACTACTTCATGGACCCCACCGACCCGCAGTGGAAAGACGAACCTGCGATGAAGGAGTGGCGAGCCTTCATGGGCAAGTACTACCCCGAGGGAAACCTGACGGACCCCTTCAACGTCTACGGCTTCGCGGTGGCACAAACCCTGCACGAGGTGCTGAAGCAGGCGGGTGACAACCTGACGCGCGCGAACGTCATGAAGCAGGCGGCGAGCCTGAAGGGCTATCGTCCGGGTGTGCTGCTGCCCGGGATTCGCATCAACACCGGCGCCAGCGACTATGCACCGATCGAGTCGGAGCAATTGACGCGCTTCGACGGCGAGACGTTTGTGCGCTTCGGGCCGATCCTCGGCAAGTAGCCGCGACACGCGGCAAGCTTGCGGGCGGGCGCGCGAGCGCCCGCTTTTTTGCCTAGCCGAGCTCGGGCCCGGCGGGACAGAACACCAGCCCCGCCTCGCCCGGCGCCGCCGCCGCGCCGTGCACCATGCGCGTGAACGGGCGCTGGAACGCGAAGCCGAGCGACTCGAGCCAGGAGACCAGTCCCGGCTCGCGATCGACGACGTCGAGGTACAACGGCGGCGGCACGGCCGCCAGCGCCGCTGCCAGCAATGCGCGCGCCGCGCCGGCATCGCGCGCCACCAGCGGGCCGATCTGGCACGCTTCGCGCCCGTCGCGGCCCAGCACGAACCCTTCCGCGCCCGTCGCACTCTCGAACACGAGTGCCGCCTGCGGCAAGCGCGCCGCCAGCGCGCGCAGCAGCGGCTCGCGGCTCGCGCCGAAAGCGCGTGCGTCGAGCGCGAGGAGCTGCGGCCAGTCCGCCTCGCGCAGCGCGCGCGCGCCCGCCGGCCGCTCGACCGCGCCGGCAGGCGCGCGCAGTTGCAGTCGTCGAAAACCCCAGGTATCGCGGAATCCCTCCTGCAGATACACCGTGCGCCCCGCGGGCGTCGCATCCAGGATCGGCGTCAGTGCCCGCCGCTCCAGGTCATCGAGCGCCATGCGCAGCAGGCGCGTGGCGTAGCCCTTGCGCCGCTGCTCGGGCAG
>CAZAEG010000063.1:0-2734 GCA_964484035.1 uncultured Enterobacteriaceae bacterium
CTCAGCGACAGCGAGGCCGCGGAACTCCGGCGCGTCTGCGGCGCAGCGAACATGGCCGTCTACGCCAGCCCGCTCGCCGGCCTGGCCGACAAGGACATTGCCCGGCGGCTCGGCGCGCGCCTGGGCCTTGCGCGCCTGCACGCCAACCCGCTCGCCGACGGGGACGGCATCAGCTCGCTCGAGGTGGCGCCGGAAAAGTCGGGGCGCGGCTATATTCCCTACTCGAACCGGCGGCTGCTTTGGCATACCGACGGCTACTACAACGCCCCTGAGCAGCGCATCCGCGCATTCATCCTGCACTGCGTGCGGCCTGCCGCCGCGGGCGGCGAGAACCGCCTGCTCGATCCCGAGATCGCCTACCTCCTGCTGCGCGACGCCGACCCGCGCTACGTCGCGGCGCTGTCTGCGCCCGATGCCATGACCATTCCGGCCAACGAAGAGGATCCCGCTGCGCAGCGCGCGGCGCAGACGGGTCCCGTCTTCTCGCACGAGGGCGGCGCGCTGCACATGCGCTACACCGCGCGCACGCGCAGCATCGAGTGGCAGCCGGACGAGGTCACGCAGGCCGCGGTGCGCCATCTCAAGCAGATCCTCGACTCCGACTCGCCGTATGTCTTCAGGCTGAGGCTCCAGGGCGGGCACGGCCTGGTGTGCAACAACGTGCTGCACGACCGCAGCGCGTTCACCGACGCGCCCGGCGAGGGCCGTCTGGTCTATCGGGCCCGCTATTTCGATCGTGTCGCGTCGGCATGAAGACCATCCCGCTCAAGTACATCAAGGAAGACCCCGGCGTCGGCAACGCCGACGACAGCACGGACGCGAGGGAATCGACCGGCATGCTGGAGCGCCTGGTCGCCGACCTGCGCGGCCAGCTCGAGGCGCTTTCCCCAGCCGCGGAAGCGCTGCGTCGCGCCGATCTGGAGCTGCAGCTCGGCCGCGCGCTGGTGCGGCTGGAGAAGCGGCCCGAAGCCTGGGCCGCGGCGCGCGAGGCGTTCGACCTCTACATGGCCGAGCAGGCCTGGGAAGGCGCGGCCCAGGCCTGCGACATCCTGTTCCTCGCCGGCGAGCCGCAGTCGCTCGCCGCGCTAGGCCAGGGCATCTGGCTTGCGGTGACTTACCCGGTCGATCCGGAGCTGAGCGTCGCGCTGCTCCAGCACGTGGTCGAGGAGACGCCGCCCGACGCCGACGGCGCGGCGGTGGCGGCCGTCACGGCGTACTACCTGGTCGATCTGCGCGCCCGCGATCCCCAGCGCGAGCACCTGCTGCTCTACGCCAACCAGGTGCTCGCCACGGTGGCGCGCCGGCACAGCGGCGTCGACGGGCAGCAGGCGTTCAACCAGTGGCTCGAGGACATGGAGCTGAACGACCCGGCGCTGTTCCTGCCGCGCCTGCGCAACGTCGTCGATGTGCTGGTGCAGGACGAATGGTGGTTCGACCGTGAAGCGCTGCAAGCCGCGCTGCCGTCGGATTGATGGTTGAGAAACAACAAATCGTGGACGCCGTGTTCGCGATTGCCTGCCCCTGCCTGCCGGTGGATCACGCGTACGCGCTGCAGCAGGCGATCGAGGAGGCGCTGCCCTGGTTCGCGCAGGAGCCGCAGGCCGGCCTGCACACCGTGCATGGCGCAGCCTCGAGCAGCGGCTGGATGCGGCCCGAGGGCGCGCACGCCCTGCTGCAACTGTCGCATCGAGCCAGGCTCGCGCTGCGCCTGCCCGCGCACCGCGCGGAGCAGGCCGCCGCGCTGGTGGGACGCACCCTGCAGGTGGCCGGCTGGCCGCTGCACGTGGAGAAAATGGCGCTGCGGCCGCTGTCGCGGATCACGACGCTTTTTTCGCGCTGCGTGGTCCTCGCGGCAGGCGACGAGGCGGCGTTCGTCAGCGCCGCGACCGAGGAGCTCGGCGCGCTCGGCATCCGGGCGGAACGGATGGTGTGCGGCCGCGTCACGCCGGTCGCGACCCCAGAGCGCACCTACCAGGGGCGCAGCCTGATGCTCGCCGGCCTCACGCTCGAGCAATCGTTACTGCTGCAGCAAAGCGGCTTGGGCGGCGGGCGCAGGTTCGGCTGCGGCCTGTTCATCCCGCACAAGGACATCGCCGACCTGCGCTCGAGGACCGACTAGGAGAAAGCCCGATGTTCAATCCCATCACGCTGCCATTCGGCGCCAAGATGCTGTTCAACACCGTTACGCTCAAGCCGGGCGTCAAGTTCGAGGACGTCGAGCTCGCCGTGGGCGAGATGTGCAACGTCGTCAAGGAAACCTACGGCGGCGACAAGGGCGGGTTCATCGCCGGCCAGGTGTTCAAGTTCTCCGGTTTCGTTTCCGACCAGGGCTCGCTCAACGCATCGCGCAGCGCAGACCAGCATTACGTCATCGTCACGTACTGGCGCTCGTTCGAAGAGCACGAGAAATCGCACGCCGACGCGATCTTCGCCAACAAATTCGAGGCGCTGGCGAAGATGTGCTCGGACAGCAAGGAGCTCGGCTACGAAATGTTGTGGCAGGGAGCGCCCGAATAGGAGGGGTCATGACGTACGAAGTGAACGGAAAAGTGCTCGAGACGACCGAAGCCGGCTATCTGGTATCGCAGGAGGACTGGGACAGGGAGGTCGCGCAGGCGATCGCCGCCGCGGAGGGACTCACCCTCACCCAGGACCACTGGGACGTGATCGAGTACCTGCGCGAGGCCTGGTTCAACCACAACGGCGAGCAGCCGAACAACCGCGCCATCCTCAA